>CAZYSF010000001.1:0-6015 GCA_964649635.1 uncultured Anaerolineales bacterium
TCCTGGATCCCACTGACGACCTGCACACCGTGCGCGACAAGATCGCCCGCGCCCAGGCCGGACGCCTGGTGCTGATCTGGGACGCCTTGGAACAGCCGCTCCGCCGCCGCCTGGATCTGATCCTGATGAAACGCTGGGCGGCAATGGCCGGTTCGGAACTGGCGATCGTCAGCACCGATGAGGAAATCCGGCGGCTGGCGCGCCGGACGGGAATGCCCTGTCATCCGAATCTGACCGCTTCCGCGCTTGCCGGCCTCTCCGCCCACCCCTCCCATCCGGTAAGCGAACAACCCTTCCGCCGCGCTCATCCGTTGCCCAAGACGCCTCCGCATCCCGGACGCCCCCGCCCGATCCCCCCGGCGTTCCGGATCGGATTGTTCCTGGCGGCGATCTTCTCCATTGCCGCCGTCTTCCTGCTGCTGCTTCCTTCCGTCCGGGTGCACGCGAGATTTCCATCGCGGCCGGTGGAGGCCGCCGGCCGCCTGGATCCGGATTCATGCTCCCTGCTAAACACGCGGCTGACCCTCTCTGAACGCCGGGCGACCAGCGGCCGACTGCTCGTCCCAACCGCTTTTGCGACCGGCAGGGTCAGACTGACCAATATTTCCGCCCGGGCGTTGAATCTTTCAGCGGGATTGCGGGTGGCTTCGGAAAGCGGCGTCGCGTTTGAAATCCTCGACGGATTCCTGCTCGCGTCCGGAAAGTCGTCGGCTTTTTCGGCCCGCGCCGTCGAACCGGGACCATCCGCCAATCTCGCCGCGGGAAAGATCACCCGCGTTCTGGGGCCGCTGGCGCTCTCGCTGAAAGCGGAGAACCCGGAACCCATGTCCGGCGGCGGCGAAGCATGGCGCAGCGCCGTCACCGCGTCGGATTGGGAGTCATTGCGGAATTCGCTTTCGGAAAAAATCCGGAGCCAGGCCTCCGGCAGCCTGCAGGCGCTGGCCGGTGCAGGCCGGATGGTGGTGGAGGAATCCCTTCACGTGGAGTTTGATCCGCTCGACGAGCCGGACCTCCCGGTGAACACTCCGGCCGATACGGTCGGCCTGATGCTGCATGCGGCAGCCTCTCTGCGCGCCTGCCCGGCCGACCGGGTGCGGTTGCAAGCCGCGGAATTCCTCGAGTCGCGTTTGCGGCCGGGTGAGACTCTTGCGGCGGACAATCTGGTTATCCTGCTCGCGGAGAACAAGGATGGCGGCATCGAACTGACCGCATCCGGAATGGCGCTCGAAATCCCCGACCTCCAGGCGATGACCTTGGCGCTGCGCCTGCAGTCCCGCGCCGGAGCGGAGTCGATCCTGCGCGACCGCTTCGGGGTGCTCGAAACGGCTAAGATTGAAATATCCCCGGCCTGGCTGCCCGTGCTGCCGTTGTTCCCCTTTCAGATCAGGATCTCGGCGGCGGGATGAAGATCCTCGCGGTGGATCCCGGGCTGCGCAAGATCGGGCTGGCGGTGAGCGACGCCACCGGTACGGCCGCCCGGGCATTGTTTGTTTTCGAACACGGCTCGCTGCAGCAGGATTGCGCGCGGATCCTGGAAGCGGCCCACTGCGAAAAAGCGGAACGAATTCTCCTCGGCAATTCGCATGAAGCCGGGACGAAAATGAACGAAGAAGCGCGGCTCACGCACAAACTGATGGCCGCCCTGCGCGCCGCGGCCGCCGTTCCGGTCGAGCTGTTCGACGAATCCTTCTCCACCCAGCGCGCCCGCGAAGCACGCCTGCAGCGCGCGGACAGGCGCAAGGCGAGGCGCAACGCGGACGATGCGCTCGCGGCCGCCGCCTTCCTACAGGAGTACCTCGATGCCCAGGCGGAGTGACACTCGAAAATCCACCATCCGATCGGCAAGGGTTTTCTTTGCAATCTTCCTGGGAGGCCTGATCCTTTCGCTGGCCGCATCGGGATCCATGCTCCTGTTCAGCGCGGAATCCGGCGCGCCGCTTCCGAAGGCGGCGGAAGACCTCTCCACCGTCGATTTATTGTATCTACGCGCCTACCTGCGCCTGAATTACGACCGCCTGCGGGCCCCGTCGGCGGCGGCGGACGGCGTTTTCGAAGTCATCGAGGGCGAAACGGCGACCGAGATATGCGGACGCTTGAAGCGGGAAGCCTGGGTTCCGGACGCCGGATTGACCTGCAATTACCTGCGGTATACCGGCGGAGACCGATCGATCGGTTCTGGATTATTCCTGATCCGGTCCGGTCAAAGCCCGATGGAGATCGCTGATTCGCTGGCGAGCGCGGAAAGCAAGATCCGGGTGTTCACCGTTTTCGCCGGATGGCGCCTGGAGGAGATCGCCGGGGCGCTGCCGGAATCGGGAATTCCCATGCAGAGCGCGGATTGGCTGGCGTCCGCGTACGGCCGGCCCGACAGCGGGAGCGGCGTAAGTGCGCTATACGCGGAGATCCCGACCTGGGCCGGTCTGGAGGGATTCATCCTTCCGGGCGAGTACCGGGTGATCCCGGGTGAAACGGCCGCCCATCTTGTGGAAAGAATGGCTCTGAACTTCCTGAATTCGCTTCCGGATGGATGGATTACTGCGGTTCGGCTACGGGGATGGAGCGTCTACCAGGCGGTGACACTGGCGTCGATCATCCAACGCGAGACGCTGGTGGAAGAGGAAATGCCGCTTATGGCTTCAGTTCTGTATAACCGGCTCAACCAGGGCATGCGCCTGCAAGTCGATCCGACCGTGCAATACGCGGTGGGATTTCAAGCCGGGCGCGGCGGATGGTGGGTGAATCCGCTTTTGGATGCCGATCTGGCACTGGAATCGCCCTTCAATACTTACCTGATTTATGGATTGCCCCCCGGCCCGATCTGCAGTCCGAGCCTGGCGGCGCTCGAGGCGGTCGCCTATCCGATGACATCGTCTTATTTATATTATCGCGCGGCCTGCGACGACACCGGGCGGCACAACTTCGCGGAAACGTATCTTCAGCATCTGGCGAACGCGTGCGGGGGATAAAGCCCTCATCCCCTGCCTTCTCCCAGCGCTCGTCCGAAGAGACCCAAATTATCCGCATTGAGTTTATGAATCTGTCGCGGAGCGCTGGGAGAAGGTGGCCGAAGGCCGGATGAGGGTGGTTTTAGCCGGGATCCACAAATCATCACAAACAAATTTCACAACTATTCGTTTGAGGTCGGATCCGCTACCCAATAATAATTTAGCCACAAAGCGCACAAAGGACACAAATTATTTTGGCATTCTTTGCGTTTTTTGTGTTCTTTGTGGCTAAGGTTTGTGTTTCTGTTTTTTCCTACCCCTTCGCTTCGTTATTCATGTTGAAAAACACCAATCCCGAGAGCGGCTTGGGGTAAAAGTGGGTGGATTTCTGAGGCATCTTTTCGCGGTTGTCGGCGACCGTCATGATCTCGTCCAATCCGGTGTGATTGAGGATCCACGCCGATTGCATCTCACCCGAGCGCACCTTTTCGATCGCCAATTGGACTTTGGGGGTGTAGTGGACGGTGACCTGGGGCTTGACCTGTTCCTCGGTCAACCCGAGCAGCATTTTATATATGATCGATTTCAGCAGGGAGACATCCAGCAGCCGCAGAGTCAGCGAGCCGCTTTCCCCCTCCACCAGGCGGGTGGCGCGTTTTTCATCGATCTCCATGAGGTAATACGTGTTGACACCCGTGATCGCGACGCCGAACTTATGGTCGCGCGGATCGGCATTGCGCAGTTCGCGCAGCCACATCTCGCGGGCTTCGAGTTCGTCGTCTTCCCCGAAGGAATAGGCGCGCACCAGGAATCCCATCTGGACGGCGTCGCGGATGGTTTGTTCGCTGACCGGCGGCAGCCCGGTCAACAAGCGGTGCGTCCCGATCGTCGTCAACCCATCCTGATTGGCGGAAACCAGGTACATCATGATGAATTCCCAGGGCGCGTTCGGGCCGGCGCCGGGGTGCAATTGGCGCATCTCGTCGCGGATGGTCAGCATCGTCTGGTAGCGGTGATGCCCGTCGGCGATGTAAATCCGGCGGCTGGATACCGCGCGCGAGACCGCCTCGCACTGTTCGGGATTGACCAGCCGCCACAGCCGGTGCCGGAACTGCGTGGTTTTTTCGGTGTGGTCGATCACCTGGATGTCGTGGTCGCAGGTGGCGAGGATCCCATCGACGGTGCAATGCGGATCCGGGTAAATGCTCCAGATGTATTCGAATTGTGTATGGGTGGTGCGGGTCAGCCGGATGCGGTCTTCCAGCGGTTCGCGGATGATGTTTTCGTGAGGCAGGATCCGTCCGTTTTCGTAATCCTGCAGGCGGACCAGGCCGATGAAACCGGTCACATGCCGGGGCGGCAGGCCTTCTACCTGAAAATCCTGCTCGTAGACCCAGAACGACGGCCGCCGGTAGGAGACGATCGTCTGTTCCCGGCGCCAGGCTTCCAGCAGATCCCGGCTGCGGGTGTAGCGGTTGTTGGAGTCGGTGTCTGAGGCTTCGATTTTGTTGAGGATCAGGCGCACGACGTTTTGGGGATGCTGCTGGTAGTACTCGTTTTGTTCCGAGGGGCTGATGACGTCGTAGGGACGGGAGAGGCACAAGCCGATGTTCTCGACCTTTTCGGGATTGTAATGCTCGGCTCGAAACGGTCTGACCTCGTTGATGGCTTCGGACATTCCCTCTCCTCCGCGGTTCTTCGAACTCCCGTTGGTGGATCCTACGCGGTCATGCGCGGATTTTTTCAATCCGCGTTGAGTTTATTTCCGCTTGTCACAAACAACTCGCCGGTTGATCTATGTCTTTACAAACGGGGTTTTCGGAATTATACCGCCGTTTGAGATTATTATCACAATATGCCCGTCCGGGCTATTTGGCGTCCGGATGCGAGTGAATATGCTCCAGCAGCCCGTTCAGGGCCAGCTCATAACTTCGCCAGCCGAAACCGCAAACCGATCCGACGCAAACCGGGGCAATCACCGAGCGGTGCCGGAATTCCTCGCGCGCGAAGACATTCGACAGGTGGACTTCAACCGCCGGCAGCCTGACGGCGCTCAGCGCGTCGCGGATCGCCAGCGAGTAATGGGTGTAAGCGCCCGGATTGATGATCAGCCCGCCAGCCCAGGTGCGCGCCTCCTGGATCGCATTGATGATCGCCCCCTCGCAGTTGGATTGCTTGGTTTGGATTTCAATTCCGAGCGCTTTCGCCAAGTCGGCCAGCCGCTTGTCGATTTCCGCCAGCGTCAGGCGGCCATACACTTCCGGCTCACGCTCGCCAAGCAGGTTCAAATTGGGTCCGTGGATCACCAGAATCTTAATCAAATCACCCTCCCTATATCCCAATCATCCGCCCGCCCCCTGCGGAGGGCGGATCATGCCTGGCATCCGATCGACAGGAGCGCCTGACGCACGTCGTCGTCCGCCACGTCCAAACCCACGCGGACCTTCCCCGCCGCGACCGGCAGCGCCCACTTCACCCGCCCGCCGCGCCGTTTCTTATCAGCCTGCACAAAGGAGAGAATTTTTTCGACCGGGGCGGTGTGCCGGACCGGGAGGCCGTAGGCGGTCAGGATCCCGGTCAGGCGTTCACACAGGTTCGATTCCGCCACGCCGATTCTTTCCGCCAGAGCGGATTCCGCGATCATGCCGATCGCCACCGCTTCGCCGTGCGGAATCTGGAAATTGGAATTGGCCTCGATGCCGTGGCCGAGGGTATGTCCGAAGTTCAGCGCCTCCCGCGGCCCCCGCCGTTCGAACGGATCCTCCTCGACGACGCGGATTTTCACCCGCGCGGCCCGCCGGACGATCCAATCCAGCCCGTCGGGCGTCAGCTGTCCCGCCTGCGCTTCTATCTTTCCGAGCAGTTTGGAATCGCCGACTACGGCGGTCTTGATCGCCTCGGACATTCCCATTTTCAGCACGTCGGGCGGAAGCGTGGAAAGCACATTCAGATCGGCCAGGACGAGCGCCGGCGGATAAAAGGAACCGATCAGGTTCTTCCCCTGCGGCATGTCCACGGCGGTTTTCCCGCCGATCGCGGCATCCACCATCCCGAGCAGGCTGGTGGAGAG
>CAZYSF010000002.1:0-2179 GCA_964649635.1 uncultured Anaerolineales bacterium
CCGCTGGGGGTGTATCAGGGATTCCGGGAAATGCAGCGCATGGGGCTGATCGACCGGATCCCCAAACTCGCCGTCATCCAGCCGGAAGGCTGCTCGCCGATGGTGCGCGCGTTCAAGGCCGGGCGGGAAACCGCCGAAGCGGTCGTGCCGGACACCCGCATAATCATCCTGGCCACCGGTGATCCCGGCCAGAGCTACACCTATGTAAGGAAACTGGCGCAGGAGTACGGCGGCACGATGGAATCCGTGACCGACGCGGAGGCCTATGCCTGCATGCGCACCCTGGCAAAATCCGAGGGGATGGCGGTCGAGCCCGCCGCGGCGGTCGCTTTCGCCGGCTTCGAAAAAATCATGCGCCAGGGATTGATCGAAAAAGGCGAAATCGTGGTCGTCAACTGCACCGGCCACACCTTCCCGGTGGAAAAACACGTCGTCCTGGAAGAGGAGATGGTGGACGTTCGGCTGAGCGAAAGCCAGGCCCCCGCGCCGCGCGAGGGATTGCGGTCGGCGCTCGAGAACCTGGACGAGAAAACCACCAGCATCCTGATCGTCGAGGACAACGAGGACGACGCCCTGCTCATCCAGCGCCTGCTGGCGACCCGCAAAGCCTACCGCATTCAGCATGCCCGGGACGGCCGGGAGGGCTTGAACATCGCGCGCAGCCTGCGGCCCGACATGATCGTCACGGATCTGATGATGCCGAACTTGGACGGGTTCGGCCTGGTGGAGGAACTTCGCCGCGACCCGCGCACCCGGGAGATCCCGATTGTGGTGGTAAGCGCAAAGGACATCTCCGCCGAGGAACGCAAAAGGCTGAACGGCCAGATCGAAGCGGTGTATCAGAAGGGGTCCCTGCGTTCAAGGGAATTCGTCGATCAGGTTATCCAGGTTCTTGAAGAGAAAAACGACTAAGAAGGAGAATCGGCCGTGAACGAAAAAATCTTGTGCATCGAAGACAATCCGGATAATATGATTCTGATTCGGCGGGTTATCCAGGCGCGCGGGTATAACCTGCTCGAGGCGGAAACCGGGGCGGAAGGGCTGGCGATGGCCGAAGACGGCGAGATCAGGCTGGTGCTCCTGGATATCAACCTTCCGGATATTGACGGGTATGAGATCGCCCGGCGTCTGCGCACGGATCTGAACCACCGGGAAACGCGCGTCCCCATCATCGCGATCACGGCCAACGCCTTGAAGGGCGACGCGGAAAAAGCGCTCGGCGCGGGATGCGACGTGTATATGTCGAAACCCATCAACATTCATGAATTGTGGGCAAGGGTGGCCTTCTTCCTGCCCCGTTCCTGATCCCCTGTCCGCCGCATCCCCGGGGAGCTCCGGCCCCCAGGCCAGGTTTCGCGCAAGGATTTCTCTCGAGTGGAAAACAAATCCTCCACCTTTCGATCCCCTCCATTCCTGTCGGTGCTGGAATGTTCCGGATGCGCCGCCATATTCCGGCCGGAGCGGATCCAAACCTTTTGCCCGGATTGCCACTCGCCGCTCCTGGCGCGCTACGACCTGGACGCGGCCAGAAAACGGCTGGATCGGGATTCCTTCCGATTCCGCCGGAACGGCATGTGGCGGTGGTACGAACTCCTGCCGGTTGTTGATCCTGATCACATCGTTTCGCTGGGGGAAGGGGATTGCCCTCTGCTGCGGCTGATCCGAATCAGCCGGAAACTCGGCCTGCCCTATTTGTTCGTCAAAGACGAAAGCGCCAATCCGACCGGCACCTTTAAGGCCCGGGGCCTGTCCGCGGCCGTTTCCAAGGCCAAAGAACTCGGGATCCGGAAGGTGATCATTCCGACGGCCGGAAACGCCGGCGGCGCGATGGCCGCCTATGCGGCCCGCGCGGACATGGAAGCCCTGATCTACTTTCCAAAGGATACTCCGCATGCGAACATCGCGGAAAGCCGGATGGCCGGCGCGCAGATCGTCCTGGTCGACGGCCTGATCAGCGACGCGGCCGGGGTGGCGGGGGAGACGGCGCGCCGGGAGGGATGGTTCGACCTTTCCACCTTCAAGGAACCGTACCGGGTGGAGGGGAAGAAGATCATGGGTTATGAACTGGCCGAAGCGTTCCAGTGGGAGCTGCCGGATGTGATCATCTATCCGACCGGCGGCGGCACCGGCTTGGTGGGAATGTGGAAAGCTTTTCAGGAAATGGAATCACTGGGCTGGC
>CAZYSF010000003.1:0-8120 GCA_964649635.1 uncultured Anaerolineales bacterium
CCCCCCTCTCCCCGCCTCCGTTCCGTCCTAACCCCCTCTCCCCGAATCCGTTCCGTCCTAACCCCCTCTCCCCGACTTTTCCCGGGAAGTACGCCCGGGTAAAGTCACCCCTCTCCCCCTTCCCCGTAAGGGGAAGGGGGAGAGGGGTGACTTTACCCGGGCGTACTTCCCGGGAAAAGTCGGGGAGAGGGGGTTAGGACGGAACGGATTCGGGGAGAAGGGGTTAGGACGGAACGGAAGCGGGAGAGCCTGTCCTCTAGCAGGTTGTTGAAAAAGGGTGAGGGCTGTCATTGCGAGGAGCGAAGCGACGAAGCAATCTCCTTCTTTTACCGAGGCGGGAGATTGTTTCGCTCCCTCCGGTCGCTCGCAATGACACTTGTAAATTCCTTTTTCAACACCTTGCTAGCGAAGCGAGAGGAGGGGATGGGGGAGAGGGGAGGGGGTGAAGAAAGAAAAAACCGCCGCGAATGGCGGCGGTTCCTCTATAGGAAAACCGGTTTCCAGGGGCGCTAATCGGTTTCCTTCGCCACGTTGATCAGATATTTCGCGGCGACCGCCCCCAGCGAATAGGCGGCCGGTTTTCCAGCGGTCAGCGCTCGTAATACTTCCATATCTGAAGTCCACACCAGGTTGCCGGGCGCGATCAGGCAGGTGCTCCCCGGTTCGAAGGAGGTGGAAAGCTTGCTCTCCCGGTAATAATAATGGTCCCCGCTCGCTTCCACCGGATACGCGTGCATGAACGGCGGGATGTCCGCAGGCTGAAACCAGAGTTTGATCTCGCGCTCCGCGTCGGCCGTGTTGGCCGAGGCGTGGATCAGGTTTTCCATTCGCGAGCCGATTTCCTTCCCGCCGCTGTCCTTGATTGGGACGATTGTCCCGAGCGAGCGGATGCTGCCGGGTTTCTTTTCCCGCGCGTCGTGCGGGTTGGTCGGTCCGACCAGGTCGCGGATCTTCTGGACCGCGCCCGGCCCCTGGTATACCAGCGCGATCACCCGCCGCTTCTGGGGCTCGTCCGGGTATTGCAGTTTCCCCATGATGAACTCGATCAACCCGGGAAAGAACACCTTCCCGCGGTGTTCGGCGTAATGCTCGTCGGCCAGCATCCGGCTGACGTGCACGATCTTGGCGCCGGCAAACCGCAGCCCGGTGTGGAATTCCGAAAGCTGGGAGAGGATGTATCCTGTGAGCGAGTTTTTCAGCGCGTCCGGTTTGATCAGGACGAGAGTCTGTTCGAGGTCTTCCTTTGGCATGCGGGGCTCCTGGGAAAATATTTTTCTTATGATACCGGGGAATTTGTTTTTTCGCCACGGTCCCGGATCTGCCCGGAGGGAAAACCGCCGAAAATGGCGAAGGGGCGGGCCATTGGCTCGCCCCTTCGAATTAATTGCTGTTGTTGAAACCGCGGGATTTATTTCCGTTCCCGGATCGGAGTGTAGGGCTCCTCTTCCGGTCCGATATATATGAAGCGCGGGCGGAAGATGCGGTTGTCGATCCACTGCTCGAGCGCGTGGGCCGTCCACCCGGCGCTGCGGCCGACGGCGAAAATCGGGGTAAACATGGCCGTCTCGATCCCCATCGACGCCATCACCACGCCGGAGAAAAAGTCCACGTTTGGCCAAATACCGCGCTGGCCGTATTTTTCAGCCATCACTTTCTCGATCCGTTCGGCGGTTTCCAGCCAGTGTTCGGTTCCGGCCCGCCGGGTGACTTCGCGCGCCTGGCGGCGGAGGATATCCGCCCGCGGATCCATGATCTTGTAGACCCGGTGGCCGAACCCGTGGATGCGCAGTTTCTGCGACATCGCATCCTCGAGGAACCGCTCGACGTTATCCAGCGACCCGATCGCCTGGAGCATGCGCATGACTTCTTCGTTGGCGCCGCCGTGCAGCGGTCCCTTCAGCGCGCAGATCCCCGCCACCACCGCCGAATAAAGGTCGGAGAGCGTCGAGCGGACGGTCACCGCGGCGAAGGTGCTGGCATTGCATTCGTGGTCCGCATGCAGGATCAGCAGCACGTCCATCAACTCCGCGTAGAAGTTGTCGGGCGCGCTTCCGGTCAGCATGTAATAAAAGTTACCGGCATGGGAGAGGTCGGCGCGCGGGGAGAGCATCGGCTTCCCAAGCCGGGCGCGGGCGATCGCGGCGGCGATGGTCGCGATCTTGGATACGATCCGGATGCTCTGCCGGCACTGTTCGCTGGGGGTGTCGTCTTCGGTCGTTTCGTCGTAGGCGGCAAGCGCCGAGACCGCCGTCCGCAGCACCGACATCGGGTGCACGCCGTAGCGCGGGGCGTGCTTGGCGATGAGATCGTACAGTTCGGCGGGGATTTCCCGGTAGCTGCGCATCAGCCGTCCCAGATCCTTCAGCTCGGATTCCTTGGGCAGCCGGTCGTGCAGCAGAAGGTAGAACACTTCTTCGAAGCTGGATTTCTCGCACAGCTCTTCGATCGAATGCCCATGATAGACAAGCCGGCCCCCCAACCCGTCCACGAAGCTCTTGGTGCTCTCACCGACGGGAATCCCTTCCAACCCTTTGGCATAGGGGATTTCCCCCGGTTTGGCTATCAGTTTGACTTCCTCGGAGTAGGTGTTGGTCACGGTTCTCTCCTTCGTCCCCGGATCCCTTCCGGCCGAATTACGTATAGAAGGCCGACAACCCGGAGACGATCCCGCGGATGCGCTCGGCGGACGCGTTCAACGCGGATTGTTCCCCGGAATTGAGCGGCAATTCGACGATCCGCTCCATTCCGTCGCGCCCGATCTGCACCGGCACCCCGAAATACAGTCCGTGCAAACCGAATTCGCCCTCGCAATACGCCGAGCAGGGCAGAACGCGATGGGTGTTCTGCAGGATGGATTCCACCATCGCCGCCAGCGCCGCGCCGGGGGCATACGACGCGCTGGTTTTCAGCAGGTTGACAATTTCCGTTCCCCGGTTCCGGGCGCGCTCCACGAGGTTCGTGAGTTTTTCTTCCGGGATCAGGTCCGTCAGCGGAATGCCGCAAACGTTCGAGTGGCGGACCATCGGCACCATCGTTTCCCCGTGCCCGCCGAGGATGAAGGCGTGCACGCTTTCCACGCTCACCCCCAGTTCCTTCGCGATCAGGATCTGGAATCTCGCCGAGTCGAGGATCCCCGCCTGGCCGATCACCCGTTGTTTGGGAAAACCGCTTACCCGGTACGCCAGATAGGCCATCGGATCGATCGGATTGGTAAGGATGATGAGGATCGAATCCGGCGAATGGCGGATCACCTGCCGCACGGTTTCGGACACGACCGAAGCATTGACCTGGGCCAGGTCGTCGCGGCTCATTCCCGGTTTGCGCGGGCTTCCGGCGGTGATCACAACCACATCCGAGGACGCCGTATCCGCGTAGTCGCTTGTCCCGATGACGTTCGTGGATTGCCCGAGGATCGGGACCGCTTCCTGCAGATCCATCGCCTTCCCCTGGGCCAGCCCCGGGACGATATCCAGCATGACGATGTCGCACAAATCCTTCGCCGCCAGCCAGATGGCGGTTGCGGACCCGGTGTGTCCTGCTCCGATGATCGAGACTTTCGGCCGCATCAATGCCCTCCGCCGGCATGGGAGTGATTACTGGCCGGAAAACCGTATCCGGATTTTCCCCCCGGGGGATTAAGGCGAATAGTCTACCATAATACCATGCCCCGGGTGGTATAATCGCCGCGCCTTCCCCCTGTTTACATGTGGACGGCCTAGAAACGCCCCCGGTAATGACCGCTAAAAAAATCATCGTCGCCCTCGATGTCGAGACCACCGGTCTCAATCCCGACAAGGATGCCGTGATCGAGATCGGTATGCTGCGCTTCCGCGGAGACCGCGAGGAAGCGCGCTGGTCGTCCTTTGTCAATCCATGCTGCCGGATTCCACCGCTTATCACCCAACTCACAGGGATCACCGATGCCATGGTGGCGGGCGCTCCGGGAATCAAGGATCTCCTCCCGCAAATCCGCGAGTTCGTCGGGGATGCGGCCGTGCTCGGGCATAACGTAGCCTTCGACCTGGCCTTCTTCCGCAAACAGCATTTATTTCCCGATCAGGATTCAATCGATACGTACGAACTGGCGTCGGCGCTGCTTCCCCGCGCTCCCCGCCTCAACCTGGGAGCGCTGTGCGCCCATTTGCGGATTCCCGCCTCGGCCACCCACCGCGCCATGGACGATGCGATTGCCGCTTTCGAGCTCTACCGCACCCTGGCGGAGCTTGCTCACGGCCTGCCGACCGCCTTCCTCGCGGAAATGGTCCGTTTCGGACAGGACGTGGAGTGGGGGGGCGGCGCGCTTATGGATGAGGCGTACGCCGAGCGGCTGAGGACGGAAGGGGCGCTGGCCAAAACGCCCGGGATCCGCTTCCCGATTTTCGAACCGGATTCCATCCGCGCGCTGCACGGCGACGGGCCGGGCGCCGCTGCGGTGAAAAAGCTCGTTCCCAACGAGACGCCGGAACCCTTGGATCCGGAAGCGATGGCCGCCCTGCTGGATACCCACGGACCGTTCGGCGCGGCGTTTGTTGGATATGAACGCCGGTCTCAGCAGATGGAGATGACCGCGGCCGTGGCCAGGGCTTTCTCCGAATCCACCCATCTCATGGTGGAAGCGGGCACCGGCACCGGCAAAAGCCTGGCCTACCTGATCCCGGCCGTCCATTGGGCGCTCGCCAACGGCGAGCGGGTCGTGATCTCGACCAACACCATCAATCTTCAGGATCAACTCCTGCAGAAGGATTTTCCGGACCTGCTCCGGGTTCTAGGCCTGGAAGCGCGGGCCGCCGTGCTTAAGGGCCGCGGGAATTACATCTGCCCGCGCAAGTTCGAAGCCATCCGCCGGCGCGGGCCGCAGACGGCCGATGAAATGCGCGTGCTTTCCAAGACCATCCTGTGGCTGACCGAAACGGCCAGCGGAGACCGGTCGGAGATCAACCTCAACGGTCCGGCGGAACGCGCCGTCTGGGCTGAACTCTCCGCCGAGGATGAACTCTGTTCGCCGGATGGATGCCCGCAATTCGCGCGCAAGGCCTGCCCGTTCCTGCGCGCACGCCAGGCCGCGGAATGCGCGCATGTGCTGATCGTCAATCACGCGCTGCTGGTTGCGGATCTGGCCGCCGAAAACCGGGTGCTCCCGGAATATCATTACCTGATCGTCGATGAAGGCCATCAGCTGGAATCCGCCGCCACCGACGGCCTCTCCTTCCGCTGCGCCTGGTCGGACCTGGAGCGCTCGCTCTACGAACTCGGCAACGCGCGGTCCGGCTGGCTGGGGATGCTGGTGGCCCGGGTTAAAAAGAAGGACGTCGATAAGGATACGGCCGCCGTTGTCCGGGCCCGCGTGGATGACCTCACGGCCGCGGTCGAATCCGCCCTGCATACCGGCCGCGCGTTTTTCCAGTCCGTCGACCAATTCATCGCCGGACAGATCGACGGGCGGCCGAAGGATTACACGCTCCAGTACCGGATTATTTCCGCCGTGCGGACCCAGCCGGGATGGGAATACGTGGAAGAGTCTTGGGAAAATATGCGCGCCGCGTTTTCCGAAGCGGCGCGGATCGCCGCCGCCCTGGGGGAAAAGTGCCGCGGCGGGGAATCCGACGATGGGGAGAACCCCAACGAACTCTCGCTCCTGATCGGCGGATGGGCGCGGCGGATGGCCCTGACCGTCGAGGCCATCCACCAGATCGTCGCCAAGCCCAACCCGCAGATGATCAACTGGGTGGAGGTCCCGCGCGACCGCGACGTGCGCACACTGTATTCCGCCCCGCTTCACGTCGGCCCGCTGGTGGAAAAATTCCTCTGGCACACCAAACATTCCGTGGTGCTGACCTCCGCCACGCTCACCGCCGCCGGGGAATTTGATTACCTGCGTGAGCGGTTGAACGCCGACGAGGCGGAAACGCTGGTGGTGGGTTCGCCCTTCGATTTCGAAAACTCGGCCCTGCTGTACCTGGCGACGGATATCCCCGAGCCGGGAGATACGCGCGCCTACCAGCATGCGCTCAATCGCGCGCTGGTCGATCTGTGCAAAGCCACGCGCGGCCGGGCGCTCGTCCTGTTCACGTCCTATTCCCAGCTCCGGCAGACGGCCCAGGTCATCCAGGGGCCGCTGGCGCGCGAGGGGATCATCGTCTATGAGCAGGGGGAGGGCGCTTCGCGGCATGCGCTGCTGGAGACGTTCAAGTCCGCGGAGCAGGCCGTGCTGCTCGGGACCCGGTCCTTCTGGGAGGGTGTGGACGTTCCCGGTCAGGCGCTCTCCGTGCTGGTGCTTACCAAGCTGCCGTTCGACGTGCCGAGCGATCCGATCGTCAGCGCGCGCGGCGAGACCTTCGAAGATTCGTTCAACCAGTATTCCCTGCCGGAAGCCATCCTCCGCTTCCGCCAGGGGTTTGGGCGCCTGATCCGCACCAAGACCGACCGCGGTGTGGCGGTGGTGTTCGACCGGCGGATCCTGACCAAAGCCTACGGCCGGTCGTTTGTCGCGTCCCTGCCGGAATGCACCCGGGAGCAGGGCAGCCTGGCGGCGCTCCCGGCCCGTGCCGCCCGGTGGCTTGGGGATTGACCGGCGCCATGGGATCGAAGGTCCTCATCACCGGAAGCACGGGGTTCATCGGCCGGGTTGTCACCCGGGTGCTTGCCGACCGCGGATATTCGGTCCGCCTTCTCCTCCGTCCGTCCGCCCGGCGTTCCAGACTGCCGGTCCCGAGTGCGGAGGCGGTGGTGGCTTCCTTTCAGGATGAGGGCGGCATGCGCGCGGCCGTCGCGGGTGTGGATTCCATCATTCATCTGGCCTCGGCCGAGGGGGAACACCGGCGCCGCGACCTGTTCGCCGTCGACGTGGAGGGGACCCGCAGCCTGCTGACCCAGGCCAGGGAATCCGGCGTCCGGCGCATCCTGTATCTCAGCCATCTCGGCGCGGATCGCGGTTCGGCTTTTCCATTCCTGCAGGCCAAGGGGATCGCCGAGCATGCCGTCATGGAAAGCGGAATCCCATACCTGATCCTCCGCTCGTCCCTGGTTTACGGAGCCGGTGATTCATTCACCAACGCCATCGCTTTTTTCGCCCGGCTCCTCCCCGCCGTTTACTTCATCCCGGAGATGGACACTCACATGCAGCCGTTGTGGGTCGAGGATCTGGCGGCCTGCATGGAATACTGCCTCGCCGAAAACCAGTACTTTGGGGAGATCCTCTCGATCGGCGGCCCGGAGCATTTGTCGTTTGAGCAGATCGTGGAGGTTGTCCTGGACGTGGTCCGGACTCCGCGGATGATCCTCAAGGTGTGGCCGCCGCTCGCCCGGTTCAGTCTTGGGGTGATGGATTGGGTCTTCCCCCATTCTCCGTTCACCCCCTTCTGGATGGATTATCTGGCCGTGCCGAGCACCTGTGAGGCCAATAGCCTTTCGCGCCTGTTCGGATTGAAACCGGCCAGAATCCGGGAGCCGCTCGGGTACCTGCGCCACAACCGCGGCTTCCGTAAATTCCTGCAATTTGTTCTGCGGGGCAGCGAGGTCATGCAGGAGAACAGACCATAGACGATAGACCATCGACTATCGTCTGATATTGGTATGGGGGTCCGGACTCTTCAACCGGAGATTTTTTCACAAGGGCGCTTTGGCCTTAATCCACTCCGGTAAAAATCCGCACCATGTTCGTCTTTGGTCATGCATCAGTTTTTCGATGGTCGCCGCCTATGGGGGCGGTAAATTACTTTCCCTAATCGAAAAGTACAGGCACCCATACTCCAACCCAAACGATAGTCGATGGTCCATCGTCCATCGTCGGTTTTTCTAATCCGGCGCCAGCCAGGGGATGGATAACGATCCGGCGTAGGCGAACAGCAGCATTTTTAAAATCTTCCCGATCATACAAAAAACCAAAAACTTCCAGAGCGGCATTTTTAGAATGCCCGCGACGATTCCCGCCAGATCAAAGACCGGGTTGGGGATGAACCCGAGGACGAGGATCGTCCAGGGGCCGTATTTTTTCATCCAAGGGATAAGCTGTTGGTATCGGGCGCGGTTTTGGAAGGCGATATTGCCCGAGTATCCGGCGAGGTAGCCGGAGAGTTCCCCGATCGCCGCTCCCGTGCCGGCCGCCAGGGCGACCAGGAGCG
>CAZYSF010000004.1:0-3912 GCA_964649635.1 uncultured Anaerolineales bacterium
CTCAACGCACTGGCCGGGCAAACGGCGATCGCGATCGAGAATTCCACGCTGTTTGAGAGCCTGCAACGCTCCAACGTGGAACTTACCTTGGCGTATAACGCCACGATTGAAGGCTGGTCGCATGCCCTCGACTTGCGCGACAAAGAGACCGAAGGGCACACGCAGCGGGTAACCGAGATGACGGTGAAGCTTGCGCGCTTCTTCGGCTTGAGCGATACGGAACTGGCGCAAGCCCGTTGGGGCGCTCTGTTGCACGATATCGGCAAGATGGGCGTTCCGGACGGGATACTGCTCAAACCCGGCCCGTTGACGGATGAAGAATGGGTGGCGATGAAGAAACACCCGGCCTTTGCCTACGAGATGCTCTCCCCCATCGGCTACCTGCGCCAGGCGCTGGATATTCCCTACTGCCACCATGAAAAATGGGACGGCAGCGGGTATCCCCGCGAATTAAAAGGGGATCAGATTCCGCTGATTGCGCGCATTTTCGCCGTAGTGGATGTGTGGGATGCCCTCCGATCGGACCGCCCCTACCGCGCCGCCTGGAAGGAAGAAAAAGTACGGGAGTATATCCGCAGCTCCGGCGGAACGCACTTTGATCCGAAGGTGGTGGATGTCTTCATGCAGAATCTGGATTCGTTCGTGGCATCCTCCAGCCCCGGCTGATGGATGCCGGTGAGTTTACGGCGTGGGGAACGCATCGGGCGGACTAACAGGGTGTTGAAAAAGGAATAAACAGGTGTTATTACGAGCGACCCCTTCGTTGCACTCAGGGCAAGCTTGGGGGCTGGGGAATCTCCCTTTTCGGAAAAAGAAGGAGATTGCTTCGCCCGCCCCGGTTGGGGTGGACTGGGGTCGCTTCGCAATCAAAACTGCTCAAGGAGCAAAGGCGGGCAGTTTTGCTCCGCGGGGGCAGGCTCGCAAGGGCATCCTCAGCCTCTTTCAACAACCTGCTAATACATGAAAGGCGTTCGAGAAACCATGAAGGCTTCCACCAAGGTAAAAAAGTTGCCGGTCCGGCTATCCGTGAAAGAGTCGGAGATCCGATACCGCCGCCTGTTCGAAGCCGCCCAGGACGGGATATTAATCCTCAACGCCAAGACGGGAATGATTAACGATGTGAACCCATACCTGATCTATATGTTGGGGTACTCGCGGGAGGAGTTCATTAAAAAGAAACTTTGGGAAGTGGGCGCCTTCAAAGATATTAAAGCCAGCAAGGATGCCTTCCTGGAACTGCAAAAGAATGCCTATATCCGCTATAAGGATTTACCGCTGAGAACGAAAGACGGAAAGCTTATTCAGGTGGAATTCGTCAGTAACGTTTATAAGGCGGGCAGCGAGCATGTCATCCAATGCAATATCCGCGACATCACCGAGCGGAAGCAGGCTCAGGACGCCCTGCTGAAGAAGGATGCACTCCTGCGCGAACAATCCGTCCGGGACCTTCTGACCGGCCTGTTCAACCGGCGGTATATGGAAGAAACTCTGGAACGGGAACTGCTCCGCGCCGCGCGGAAAAAACTTTCCGTAGGCATCATCATGATGGATCTGGATGGATTCAAACTGTTCAACGACACGTATGGCCATGCGGCGGGCGATGCCATCCTGCAAAAAATGGGCGCTTTGCTGCTCGGGTGCGTCCGCCGGGAAGACATTCCCACCCGCTATGGCGGCGATGAATTTGTCATCATCCTGCCCGACGCCTCGCGGATGGTGACGTACAAACGCGCCGAAAATATTGGCGATTATGTCAGGCAATTTCATATTCCCTTCGAGGGACATATCCTGGACGGGATTACGCTCTCGCTGGGAGTCGCGGTATTTCCGGAGGACGGCGCCACGAATGCGGCGCTCTTGAAGATTGTGGATGCCGCGTTGTATCGCGCCAAGCATGAAGGACGCGGCCGGGTGGTTGCGGCAGGCGAGAAATCCCGGCCCGGCGTTGTGCCGCGGGAATACCTGGAAAAACTATCCGTACCGCATTGACCCGGGATTGGTTTCCTCTCCCTGGCGGCCTGGTTATGGCTTCCCGGCCGCTGGATGCAACCCGGGAATGCTTGCCATCCAATAATAAACCGTGAGGAAAAAACAGAGCCACGCTCAATTCATCCGCGACTCGCAAAGCAAATAAGAAATCCCATTCTATGGCACATCGCGATCGGAAACCTGGCCAGCCGCCAAAGCCCGGCCCCGACCTGAAGGTGCGCGCGGTACCGGCGCTGATGGTCGAAAGACTGAATAACACGCAAATCGCCGCTAACCTCAGCGTAAGCCCATCCACAATCCAATCCCACGTAAGCAATTTCCTCACCAAATTGGGTGTCTCCAGCCGGACCGAAGCCGTGACCCTGGCGTTGCGGAACAAGCTCGTTTCCTGACTCCCCCCCTTCTGTTTCTCCCCCAAGTGACGGACAGAAACATCCGGCGGTCGATGGATGCGGCCGGGGAATGCGAGCCATATAATGAGGCAAGTTCAGGAAAAGAGCGGCAATGCCTAAAAAATCAGCGGCTCGCAAATCCGGCAAGGAATCGCATTCCAGGCAGAATGGATCTCGAAAACCAGCCCGGGGAAAGACACCCGGCGACGAACGCGTTTCCGGGGAAAAGAATCCGCGAAGCCTTCCAGCCAATGTCGGTAAGTCCAAAGATGGGTGCTTCCCGAAATTATCTATGGTCGTCCTGCCATTCCTCGCTGGGGGGATATTCCTGATTATCAGGTCATAGAATAACCAGAACGGCATTCCCAATCTGGCAAGAGGAGACTCCCATGTCCATTGCGAAAGTATCTGAAATCATAGCGTCCTCCCCAAAGAGCTTTGACGATGCCATCCGGCTGGGTGTTGCGCGCGCCCATAAAACACTCACGAACCTCAAATCCGCCTGGGTGGAGAATCAGCAGGTCATGCTCAACGATGAAGGTCAAATTACCGAATACCGGGTCCAGCTGAAGATCACCTTCATCCTCAAAGATTGACCGCCGTCTCCGCCCGTTAATCGGCGCCGCCGGAAAACCGGCTGACAAGGGGAGGCCGGCCAATCCCGGGTGAAACCGGTCTGGCGTGAGCAAAAGGTTTTATTCCAAAACAGAGTGCTGTTTGAGTGGCGGAGGATGGAATCACCGGCATGGCCGTCCTGCGGGCTGCCGATTTTACGTTGTTTCGCGCCAGGCGTGAAGGGCGGGATCGAATCGGTAGGGCAAACCGTACCCGCGATTGGGCCCGGATTCCATGTTTCCACGTATCGCCCATTATAAACAGGGGGGAGGTCCACTTTTTGGATCTCCCCCAGGTGGCGGAGAAAAACACTCCCCGGTTGTTGGATGCGGCCGGGGAGTGTTTGCTTTAGGATGAATATATGACCCGCGTTTACTTGGCCGATGCCAACCACGAAGAACGTTCCGCCCTCCGCCTGCTTCTCCAGGACCTTAAGATGGAGGTGATCGGCGAATCGGCCGATTGGGCGACGACCATTGTGCAGGCACCGGGCCGCCAAGCGGATATGCTGCTGGTGGATTGGAATTTGCTCCCGCGCTCGCCGAATGCGGCGCTGGAAGAGCTCCGCAAGGCCTGCCCGGCCGCGCTGGTCATCGTCCTCATCAGCCATATGGACGCCCGCCAGCAGGCCGCGCTCTCCGCCGGCGCCGATGCGTTCATCAGCAAAGGCGAGACGCCCGAGCGGGTGGCCGAACGGCTGAGATCGGTGGCCGCGGGCGTTTCCGTTAAATAGGGCAACCTGGCCGGTCGGAAGAGCAGGAAAAGAAACCGGCTTCGTGGAGTGGTCCGGCCATTCTGGAATGTCAGGAGGTCCATCACCAATAAATTGAAAAAGCAAGGATCGAAAAACGCACTGCAATTCATGCAATCCCACCATACCCAAAAAGGAGAGAAAAATGAACATCACCAACATCAT
>CAZYSF010000005.1:0-2824 GCA_964649635.1 uncultured Anaerolineales bacterium
GGTGGGGGCTGGGCCGGCGGGGAGGCAGGGGACTCTCCGGGCGGATTGGTTCCAATCGCGCTTTCTCGGATGGGATCAACAGCGGCCGCCGGTCTTCCGCCTGAAGCCGGTCCCGGGCCGGTGCCGGAAGCCCCGCCGCGCCTGGCGGCCTCCAACTCGTCCAGGAGCGACTTCACCGACGCCGGCCGCATGTCCGCCCCTTGCGTGTGATAGGAAGCCAGCCATTCCCGGACCCGTTCGAAAAGCGGCTGCGGGACCGATTCGGTCCGGGCGTTCTGGTTCCAAGTGGAGGAAAAATTATTAAACCCGCCCTGCACGCATTGATCCAGATACCCCATATCCGCTTCGTTGCGGAGCATTTTCATCAGGGTTTCGATTACAGAAACCGTCAAGTTGGTTTTCCTCGAGGAAGAATTTATCGTCCGGTGAACCGAAACACGCTGCGGAAAAAATCCAGGCATCCGGCGATCAATGACACCAAACCCAGCAGCAGGAGCGGCCAGAAAAAGTATCCGCCGGCCAGCACATACAGGATATTAATCAGGTCGTGGCTCACCCCGAAAGACTGCCCCGTAGTATACAGTGTTCTCCAGAAATCCGGGAGTAATCCAAAGCGCTGGAGGTTTTGCACCGCGGCGTGCGTATCCGGCAGAAGGCCGTAATGGACTCCGAAATCGTTCAGGATATACATGAAATCGGGCAGCGGCCGGCCGAGGAGAGGCTCAAAAATCGAGAACACCGCGTAGGTTGTCACCAGCGCGCCGAACAATGCCGCCATGACCGAAGAGGTAAGATTGATCGGGAGGTGCCGCCGTTCGATCAAACCGGCGTGGGTTTCCTCCGCATCCGCCACGAACGCCTTGGCTTTACCCCAATCCATATTTCCGCGCTGGCAGACATAGAGGATGATGTCGTCGCGGTTCGCGGCTGCCGACAGACGATCGACGACGTATCGGGACAGCAGTTGTGAATCCATCCGGGGAAATGCCTCGCGCGGGATCAGGTGCCGGAAGGGGCCTGCATCGCGATCACGCCGACCGCACCCGGGCCGATGTGAACCCCGATGGCCGGAGTGACTTCGATGATGCAGGTTTTTTCGCGGAGGGTGGAGTTGAATCCCTGGATGCTTTCTGCGAGTTGCGGGAGCAGCCCGTCTGCCACATGGCGTGCGTCCGCATGCGCCACCGCCAGGCGTTCCACCGGCCCCCAGGACCGGACATATTCCAGCAAGGCGGTGATCCCGCGGGATTGGGTCCGCGCCTGCCCGATCCGGTTGACGGTGCCCTCGTACAGGGAGATCAGCACCTTGATCTGAAGGAAATTCCCGATCCCGGCAAGGACCATGGGGATCCGGCCGCTGTGCGCAAGGTGCGTCAGGCTTTCCAGCAGCGCCACGAGCCGCATCCGCTTTCGCGTCTCCGCCACGAGTTTTTTCAGGGCGTCGATCGGGACGCCTTTGGCGGCCGCTTCCGCCGCAGACAGGATCAGGAAGCCGGTGCCCATCGAAACCTGGCCGGTTTCCATCACCTCAACCCGTCCGGGAAACCGTTTGGCCGCAATGGAAGCGGAGTTGTAGATCCCGCTCAGGGAGGAAGCCAAGTGGACGGATAAAACCTTCTCGACACCGCGCGAAAGAACTTTTTCAAACGCCTCTTCGAAGGCGCCGACGGAAGGCGAGGAGGTCGTGGGCAGGATGCGCTGAGTCGTCATCCGCCGGTACAGGTCCGATCGGGAAACATCCACGCCGTCGCGGTAACTCTGGCCGCCGAACATGATCATCGCCGGGACGACTTCCACCCCGTATTTCGCCGCATCGTCGGCCGGAATATCGCTCGTGCTGTCCGTGACAAATCCAATCTTCTCCGTCATGGTCTCCACTCCTATTGGGGCGTCTCCCGCAGGCCGGGGGGCAGATCAAAAACGATCAATCCGGAGGAGCGGGGGCCGAAGATCGACGCCACTGAGGCTCCCAGACCGATGGTGGATACCGGACATCCGGGGAAAACCTCCCGCACCCGTTGATACAGCTGCTGCCCGTGGTTATCCCCGCCCTGAGCATTGTATACGACCGCCAGACGATGCAGGTGGGTGAATTCGCTTACGAATTCCACAAGTTTTTCCACCGCCTGTTCCTGGGTTTGCACCTTCTCCAGCGGCACGAGCCCGCCCTCTTCCAGCGAAAGGAACGGTTTAATTCCGAGCATTTCACCGAGCATCACCTGTGCCCGGCTGATCTTTCCGGTGTGCTGCAGATACGCAAGATCTTCGATGAAGAACACGGCGTACATCCGGGGCACGAGATAGCGCAACTGGCGGACGACCGTCTCCAGCGACGCGCCCTGATCGGCGATTCGCAGGGTTTCGGTGATGAGGAACCCGATCCCGGCGGATGTGGTGAGTGAATCCACCACGAAGATGTTCAACCGGCCGGTAAAGGATTCGGCCGCGGTGCGCGCGTTGCGGACCGCCCGGCACAGCCGGCTCGAACTAAGCAGACAAAGGATGTTGTGGGTGTGGCGGGAAATGCTCTGGAAGGTGGACAGGAACGCTTCCACGCTCGGCGAGGCGATCACCGGAAGGGTATCGCGGCATCCGAGCAGCGGGCGGATCTCGTCCAGCGTATCGCCGTTCCGGTCCAGGAACGAGTGCGTGCCGATGTGAATGGTCAGCGGCAGGACGGTCACATCCGGGCGCAGCGCGATTTCCGGATTCGGAAATGCGGAGGCGCTGTCGGTCACGACATGGATCCGGGGCCGCGGCGATGGCACGGGTTCGACCCGTCGATGATGCGCGGTCGCGGCCGCTTTGCGCGGCGTGGATGGCA
>CAZYSF010000006.1:0-11669 GCA_964649635.1 uncultured Anaerolineales bacterium
CGAGGAACAGCGAGCACAACACAAGTTTCCGGTCCATCCCCGGCCCCGCGACCCAGAGCGAGAGGATCACCAGAAGCAGGGCCAGCGGTTCGGAGAGGTCCAGCCGCACGGCGCCGAGCAACCCGGCCCACAACCCAAAGATCAATCCGCCCCAGCGCCCGGATCCGAGTCGGGCCAGCAGTTCGCCGGCGAGGAACGTTATCGCAACCAGGCATGCCAGGTTGATCCCGATCAGCGTCCAGGGGATTGCATCCAGGCGGCCGAGTGCGAGGACGCGGGCCAGCAGCGGATACAGAATGTGCTGATAACGGTAGGCGGGGGAGTCGAGGAACGGCTCGACGCGGGCGGGGTCGGGGTCGCGCGCGATGTAGTAGTTAAACTGTCCGTCGTACCCGTCCGTGCCGGAAGGATCGCCGGCGCTGAACCGCGTGCCAAGGTAGGCAAAGGCCAGCGGATCGGATCCGTTTTGAAAAAACACCCATGCCAGATACGCTGCCGCAAGTAGAAGGACGCACAGCGCCGGCCCCCACTCGCGAAGGCTCCGCCTCGGCGGGGCGTCGGCGCGGGCGGCGGGCGGGCGGAGGGCGGGCGCGAACCCTTCGAACTTGCGCATCGCTTACGGTTTCGTTTTTACCTGGGCCATGAGCTCCAGCAACTCCCGCCATTCCTCGTGGAAGAAGTGCAGAGTCACCGTTCCCAATTCCACGTTCCAGGTTGTTTCTCCGTCGGGTTCTTCCGCGGAATAGATCAGATAGTTTTCGGTTTCGGCGACGGTTTCGGTTTTAATTTCAGGGGCGTCAGGCATTTTAAATCTCCGATCCTTGCGAAGTTTTTTTTCGGACTATTCGGTACGTTCGAAGAGCCACAGGCGCGAATCCCACGCCGAGGTGAATCCGGCGCGTTGGGCGGTTTGCGTGATGCGGGGGAAATCGGGCGCAACCCATGCCGCACGTTCGGCCTTTTTCGTGTGGGCCAGCACCCGCAGCTGGCGAAGCATCGGCGCTAGCGTGCCGGCCGGCGCGATGAAGGCCGAAACTTCCAGGCTGGGCTTGTTGTCATGGTTGGAATCATACGTCAGCAGAATGCCGGACCGGTTCCGCCACCACCAAGCGCCGCCCCGGCGGACGACTTCGGCCAGCCACGCCTCGGTGAAGCGGCTCCATTGCCAGCCGTCGTTGACGAGATCCGGCGTTTTCCAGGCGGCACCGTGTTCCTTCCAGAACGCGATCGCATCCGGCAGTTCCGCGTCCGTGGCGGCCTGGTATTCACAGGCGCCGCGGGTCAGGGGTTTCGCCGCCGTCACCCGGAACACTCCCACCCGCCGGAAGCCCAGCCGGCCGCAGACGCGGTGCACCTCCACGCGTTCCGACGAGGTCGCCAGACGGATCACACCGCCTCCGCGTTTCCGCCATACTTCCACCAGGTGTTCGGTCAGCTGGGATCCGATTTTCATGCCCTGGAATCCGGGATGGACCCGCAGACCTTCCAGCCACCATTCCCCCGGCCCGACGAAGGATAACTTTCCAAATCCCACCATCCGCTTATCCAGCTCGGCCGCGGCCAGAAGCCCATTGCGGTCGGTCAGCCATTCGGACCAAACCTGCGGCGTGTAATCGTGCCCTTCCCAAATCTTCTCGGTCAGTTCGAGCATGTCTTTTTTATCGGATTCACGCGCCGGGCGGATCCGCACCGGGCGGAGTTGGGCGCCGGTTGAACGCGCGCCTTCCTGCGCGGGCCAGGGCGGAAGGTTGAACAATTTGGCATGCACGTACTTCCCGAACAGGCGCGCGGTGGCGATGATCGGGCCGGAGAGCAGCAGCCCCGGAAGCCCGAGCAGGCTGAACCCGACCAGGGCGCCGATGATCATGATCGCGGGATGCAGCTTGAGCTGGTCCCCCATCACCCGCGGGATTAGAAAATTGGATTCAAGCTGCTGGAGAACGCCCCCGGTCAACCCCACCACGATCGCGAAAGTGACCGGGGAAAGCCCGAGCCAATTGACCGGCTGGAACAGGGCGATCACGATCGCGGTGGCGCCGACCACATTCGCGCCGATGATCGGGATGAATTCCGCCAGGGCGGCCATCAGCCCGAGCACCAGCGCGTAGCGCACGCCCAGCAGGCCCATCGCCGCTCCGATGGCTAGGCCCATGATCAGGCTGAGCAGCATTTGCCCGCGCAGGAAAGCGTTCCAGATCGGGCCGAGTTCCGACAGCAGCCGCCCGGCATCCTTTTTATAGTTCTCCGGGACAATCCGCACCAGGCTTAGTTGCAGCGCGTCCATATCGTGCAGCAGGTAGAACGCCACCATGAATGCAAATACGGTCCACCCGAGAAAAGAGACCACATCGGTGGCGGCGCCGGTCAACAGTTCCGTGATCTGCCCGACCCCATCCCGCGCGGCGGACAGCAAAGCATCCTGAAGCAGGGTGATGTCGGCGGTGGAGAGGTCGAACGTGAAAGGTCCCAGTAAAATCGGCTCGGCGGAAAGGGTGTCGATCCAAACCGGAATGCTGTCGATGAAACGGCGCACCGTCGCCAGTACGCCGGAAAGCTGCTGTTGAAGCAGGTAGCCCGCCCCGCCGGCCAGACCGATCAACAGCAGGATCAGGACTCCATACAGGATTAAAACCGCGACCGAGCGGGATACCCGCAGGTGTTTTGTCAGGAAGATGACCAGGGGATTAAGCAGGTAGGCCAGGATCAGGGCCATGATCAGCGGGATGATTAAAACCTGGAACCGCACCAGGAAGAATCCGACCGCCACCAGCACGGCCAGCATGACGATCAGTTTTGTATTCGTGGACCAGTGCGGTGAGGTTTCCATTGGCCGGTGATTCCCGTCTGCAGCTCCCCGCCTCTTGAACGGCGGAAAGGCTCCCTTTATTTTATCCTGTTCATGTCCATCGTGCTATTGTCTCCGTCATGGAAGACGGTGCTTGTCCGCCCGGAAAGGAAAGCGAAAAATTGTCGCAAGGGGCACAAAGAGCTCAAAGAATTCATTATTTGGAATCCTTCTCTGTGCCCTCTGTGTTCTTTGTGGCGAAAGCCTTCCCAAAACATTGATGAAAAAGAATTGCCACAAAGGGCACAAAGAACTCAAAGAAATATTACCTGTTTTTCCTCTCTGTGAACTTTGTGTTCTTTATGGCCAAAACCCCTTCCCTCAAGGAAAAGATAAGAATTGCCGCAAAAAGCACAAAGGACTCAAATAATTCTGTTTTCCTTCTTATGATCCTTTGTGTCCATTGCGGCAATTGGACTCCCTTAGATTTACAGGGAAAAGAAAAATCCCCCGGCCTTTCGGTTGGGGGATTTTCTGTATTTGGTTTACCGTCTGCGCCCGCCGCCGCGATCGTCGCTGCCGGGCCGCCGGCCGCCGGGGCCTCCGCGGGACCCGCCGGAAGGGCCGCTGCGCCCGCCGCCGGAGGGTTTGCGGTCGCGCTCGGCGGCTTCTTCCGCGGTCCAGCCTTCCAGCACCGCGGCGCGCGAGAGGCGCACCTTGCCTTCCGGATCGATCCCGGTCACCATCACCGTCAATTCATCGCCCAGCGCGCACACATCTTCCACTTTTTCGATGCGGGCTGAATCCATCTGCGAGATATGCACCAGCCCGTCGATATTGGGGAGAATCTCCACGAACGCGCCGAAGTCCGCGATCCGTACGACCTTCCCGGTGTAGATCCGTCCGACCACCGGGGTCTCGGTCAGGCTCTCGATGCGCCGGCGGGCTTCCGCGGCGCTCGGGCCGTCGACGGCCGAGATGTAGACCCTGCCGTCGTCTTCGATGTCGATCTTGACTTTGGTGTCTTCCTGGATCTTGCGGATGACTTTTCCACCCGGGCCGATCACCGCGCCGATCTTCTCCGGATCGATCTGAAGGATGGTCATGCGCGGGGCGTACGGTTTGAGGTCCGGCCGCGGAGCGGCGATGCAGCCGTGGATCACGTCGAGGATCTGCATCCGCGCATCATGCGCCTGCGCGAGCGCCTCGCCCATGATCTGCGGGGTGATGCCCTTGATCTTGATGTCCATCTGGAGCGCGGTGATGCCGCGCGCCGTGCCGGCCACCTTGAAATCCATATCCCCATGATGATCTTCCACGCCCTGGATGTCGGTCAGGATGACGTATTTCTCGCCTTCCTTCACCAGGCCCATTGCGATCCCGGCCACCGGCGATTTGATCGGCACGCCGGCGTCCATCAGCGCGAGGGTCGATCCGCAAACGGAAGCCATCGAGGAGGACCCATTGGACGAGAGCACCTCGGAGACGACCCGGATGGTATAGGGGAACTCTTCCTGCGAGGGCAGGACGGGAATGAGCGCCCGTTCCGCCAGCGCCCCGTGGCCGACTTCGCGGCGCGAGGAACCGCGCAGCGGTTTGGTTTCGCCGGTGGAGAACGGCGGGAAGTTGTAATGATGGATGTAGCGCTTTTCGTCGACCGGCGAAAGCCCGTCGAGTTCCTGCGCGTCGCGCGGCGTCCCGAGGGTGGTGAAGGAAAGCACCTGGGTTTCCCCGCGGGTGAACAACCCGGATCCGTGCGCGCGCGGGCTCAGGTCCACATCGGCCGCCAGCGGCCGGATCTGCTTCGGATTGCGGCCGTCGGTGCGCTGGCCGGCTTGCAGGACTCGCGTCCGGACTTCGGTCCGGTACATTTCATAGAACGCCTCGCGCAGGTCGGCTTCCGCCATGTCGGCGTCGTCGGCAAACCCCGCCAGCACTTCGCCTTCGATCGCATCGAGGACCGCCTGGCGTTCGGCCTTGTCCAGCTCGTCGCGGAAGGCTTCCGCCAGCCGCTTGCCCACTTTTTGGGAAACGGCCTCGCGCACCTTGTCGGCCAGGACGAAGTGGGTGTAGTCGCGCTTGGGTTTGCCCGCTTCCTTGGCCATCTTTTCCTGCGCGTCGATCAGCGGCTGGATCGCCTTGTGCGCCAGCCCCAGCGCCTCGCGCATCAGGTCTTCGGTGACCTCCCCGGCGCCCGCCTCGACCATCAGGATCGCCTCGCGCGTTCCGGCCACCCGCAAATCAAGTTCCGAACGCCCAATCTCCTCGTAGGTCGGGTTGAAAATCCACTTGCCCTCGATCCGTCCGACGCGCACCGCGCCGACCGGGCCGCCCCAGGGGATGTCGGAGATGGTGACCGCGGCCGAGGCGCCGATGATCGCCGGGATGTCGAGCGGATTCTCAGCGTCGGACGACCACGCATGCATGATGACCTGAACATCGTTGCGCAGGTCCTTGGGGAAAAGCGGCCGCAGCGGCCTGTCCGTCAGGCGCGCGGTCAGGATCGCCGATTCCGACGGCCGGCCTTCACGCCGGAAAAACGAGCCGGGGATGGTGCCGCCGGCGTACATCCGCTCTTCGTAATCCACCGAGAGGGGAAAAAAATCGATTCCCTCGCGCGGATCCCTGCTCATGGTGGCGGAGGCGAAGAGCAGCGAATCGCCGACCCGCACTGTCACCGCCCCGCCGGCATGCGCCGCCAGGCCGCCGGTGGCGAGCTGGAAGGTCTTTCCTTCCACCACCGCTTCAAACGTCTTACGATTTAACATATATCCTCCGTGGGCGGCAATCCGGGGTCAGGGACTGGAAGCTGTCCACGAAGTTCTCGAAGGAAAACCTGAAGAACACAAAGAAAACCTCATTTTTTCTCGGTGGTCTTCTGACCTTCTTCGTGGCCTTCGTGGAAACCTTCCAATTCCCAACCGCTGTGCCGCCAAGTATTTGGATTCGAAATCCCGGAGGTATGCCTCCCGGGGAAGACAGGGGAAAAAGGGCTTTGTTCCTTGCGGAAGCGGAGCCCCCCTGTGTGGCAACCGATCCCCATACGGGATTTCGGGGCGGGTTTCCCACCCGGCTGTATTGTAGACGACCCGCACCCCCGGCGCAAGGCGGCGGGGGAATGCCGGGTATTCGGATGCCGCCGTTGGATTAGGATTGGATGAATGCCGCCAAACCACTACATATTTGTTCTATCGATTATCTAATGAAAACCATCTATCCTCCTAATATAGAGTAACTTTGGAACAAATTTGGATACTAACCGTCTGATACAGTAATACTATGCCGGCGGGCGATAATCACCCGACCGAAGTATAGGAATAAGGAGGAACCTCATGTCTAGAAAATTGTTGATCCTGGGGATGGTCGCGACAGTTGTGCTTCTGGCCGGTTGCACGGCCGCACCCGCGGCCACCGTCCCGCCCTGCTCGGTGAACTGCTCTGCCCCGACTCCGGTTAACCCGCGCATGCTGTCGGTCACCGGGGAGGGCAAAGTCAGCGTCACCCCGGATATCGCGGTGATGAACCTGAGCGTGATTTCGCGCGATGCGTTCATAAACACGGCTTGGGACGATAACAATACCAAGACGAATGCGGCGATCGCCGCCATCAAGGGCCAGGGTGTGGCCGAGGCGGATATCCTCAGCGACTTCAGCCTCTACCAGCAGGAACGGTACGATCAGTTCGGCCAGCCGACTGGGGAGATCACCTACGTCGTGACTCATACCCTGACGGTTAAGGTCCGGGATCTGGCGAAGATCGGCGACATCCTCGGCGCGGCACAGGCGGCCGGCGTCAATTCGGTCGGAGGAATCTCGTTCTCGCTTGAGGATCCCGCCCCGGCGGTGAGCCAGGCGAGGGCGTTGGCGGTGGCCGATGCCCGTGCCCGGGCGGAGGAGATCGCCAAGGGGTTCGGAGTAAAAGTCGGGAAAGTCCTGACCGTAAATGAATACGGCGTTTCCATCCCGCTGTTTGACAAGGGCTATGGAATCGGGGGCGGCGGCGGATCGTCGGTCCCGGTTCAGGCCGGATCCTGGCAAGTAACCATGACGGTCAGCGTGGTGTTCGAAATAGAATAAGCCAAAAGGATTGTAACAACGGCGCGGGTAAATTCCCGCGCCGTTGTTTTTTTTAAACATAAATTACGCGCTTGATGCAGAGAAAAAATTAATCCTCTGTGTTCTCTGCGCCTCTGCGGTTAAAGGGTTTTAGCCGCACCTCATGGCACCGTCACGCCGTGCCAGACGGAATCCAGCGCCTGCAAGGCGGTGAGGCTGCGGACCGTTGTTCCCTTTTTCAGGCTGGCGGGAGAGGCAAAATCGCCCGGGTTGCTCCCGGTCAGATGGCCGCGGTCATCCGACAGCCCGTGCAGGGGCAATGGCTGGGCGGCGGCCCAAAAATTCCACATCGGGATTCCGTATTCGTACGAAAGCTTGGCGATGATCCGGTTGAACGCGTCGTTGCCTTCGCGATTGTCGGCTTTGGTGGCCAGGATCGGCACGACGCCGCTGGAGATCGTAAACTCGACGATTTCGCGCATACGCTGCTCGAAGACCTCCGGGAAGGCCGTATTGTCGTCGGTTCCCAGGGCGATGATCGCGATGCTCGGGCGGTGGACCCGGTACTCGCAAGACATCGGGTTCTCGCTGCCCTTGCACAATCGCGGATTGGCCTTCAGCGGCGAGAGCACGGCCGCGGTATTGAACCCGTTGCCGTTGGAAATGCTCTGGCGGCTGAAGGAAGGCCGGAACTGGTCGATGGCGGGCTGCAGGTAGAAGTAATCGCCGAGATGGTACTGGCCGAGCCCCCGCCCGAAGACGCCGAGAAAAATTACCGGAAGCGACAGGCAATCGCCCAGGATGGAAAAGGCGTGCGGATCGTTTCCAAATCCGATCCCGTCCTGATAAATCCGGCGGGCGTTCTCCCCCGCGGCGGGGATCACCGGGAGCGATTGCCACGCATCCGGAGCCAGGGTGGGCGTGATGGAAGGCGTGGGGGAGAGCGTCGGCGATGGGCTCGGGCTCGCCGTTAGTGTCGCTGAAGGGTCCGCCGGCTTTGCCACCGGAGTCGGCGTGCGGTTGAGTCCGGTTTCGGCCGATGCCGAAAGCGTCGCTTCCGGCGGCGAAACGGGCTCCGCGCCGGAGCAGGCGGCGAGCAGCATAGAAAACAGGAGGATTAATCCGATCGATCGTATCTTCATGGGCCTGTATTTTCAATCCATCGCAACGGTCTCGCGGCTCGGTCCGGCGGAGGGTGGAAGCGGGCTATTGTAATCCAACCCCGCGATTGAATGAATGGAAAAATCCCGCATTGTTTTTATCCTAAGTGGGATTCGATGAAAGGGGGATTAATCCTTTAGTGTGGAGTTCCTACTAGCACGATTGGACCGTCCCGGCGGCGAAGAAGGTGGGAATATACAGCACGCGCCGGCCGGAAGCGCGCGCGGCGCGGTCGGCGGCGCGGAGGATTTCCCATTCATCCGCGGAGACATTCTCCCCCAGATCGTCCTTGAGGATTTTCAGCTCGAGCGCGGCTTCCGGTGAACCTTCCCCCCCGGGAGCAAGTTCGGCTCCCAAAACGCCGCTCGTTTCCAGGCGCACTCCGGATTCGGAAAACAACCCGGCCAAGGTGCGGCCGATCCCGGGATCGGCGCCCTGCCGGCGCAGCGCTTCCGATTGCATCCGGCCGACGGCCGCCAGGTCCCCGGGATGATCGATCCGGCCGCCGTAATCCGGTTCGGCCAGCGCCGCCACCCAGCCGCCGCGGCGGGTGACTCGGATCATCTCGCGCAATGCGTGCTGCGGCCCGCGAATCCAAAGCAGAAGAAAATGGCAGAAGGTCAGATCGAAAATCCCGTTCCCAAACGGCAGGCGGAATGCATTCCCGCCCGCATACCGGCAGTCCGGGTCATGCGTGCGCGCAAATCGGAGGCGCGGGATGTCGAGATCCAGGCCGGCGATCCGGGCGGCCGGAAATTCGCGCGCGACGGACGCGCACACCGCGCCGGTGCCGCATCCCACCTCCAGGATCCGGCGCGCATCGCCGATCCCGGCGCGCGCGAACAGGTGGGCCCGCAGGGGTTGGGTCCACTCCGCCTGTTGGAGGTAGCGCTCGTGCCATTCTGCGAGGGTGAGAGTCATCGCCGGATGCGTCCGCCGTCGGTTAATAATAATAAGTTGGCCGCGAATGGAGAAGCACGCCGGCGAATTACGCGCGCGCGTTCTTCCAGATGGCGTCCCAGGGATCCTTCAGGAAATTTCCGAGGACGCGGTTGACTCCCTGTTCGGGAAGCACATCGCCGTCGGGTTCGACGTACAGCCAGGCTTTGCCCGCGCCGGACGACTGCGCGCCGATTTCCTGCGCGACCGGATTGGCCGCCGAGTAGGGAACCGGCAGATCCCACTGCAGGCTGAGCCCGAGTTCGGCCGCCCGGTCGCGCAGCGCGATCAGCGCCTCCGCCCCGGCCGGATCGGACGCGCTCAGGGAAAGGCCCTTTACATTCAGCCGGTGCAGCCGCTCCAGAATCGCGCCGGCCTGCGGGGCTGTTCCGCCCTTGAGCGTCAGATGGACCGTGATGGCAAGGTCGCAGGCGACGGCTTTTTCTACCGCAGTCCAGGATTCTTCGCTTTCAGCCTGGAGGAGGTACATCAGATGATCGAGACCGCTTTCGCATACGGTCTTGAGGTAATCGGCCGAGGCCAGGCGCAGGCTTCCGCTGAGCAGCCCGCACACCTGGCCGATCTGTTCCGCGTGCGCGATCAGCGCCGGAAGATCGTCGCGCAGCGCGGGCTCGCCGCCGGTGAAGACCACATGCGGAATCCCGGCGGCCCAGGCCTTATCAAGAATCGTTTTCCATTCGTCCGTCGCCAGCTCGGTCTTGGCCCGTTCCGTCGGCGTATAGTGAACGCTTCCGCCCTCCGGCAGGCGGTAGGTCAGCGCGCAATCCAGCCGGTAGGGAGCAGAAACTTCCCTGGAGTAGGGATCCTGCCGGTCGAATTCCAGATAGGTCACCGGATCCAGATCCGTCGTCTGGAGCATCGTCTCCACCCGCTGGATGAAATCCAGGTAATCCTGCATCGCCTGCTGCTGACTGACGCGATACCGGGAGGCAATCACCTTGGAAGCTTTTTCCGGCGATGAATTCGTCACCCACTGGTACGCGCATTCGGCGGCGGTCTGGTTCAGATGAAGCACCGTCGAAGCATTCAGAATTAAGATGCCGCTGCCGTCGTTCTCCAGGCGCAGGTGCAGCCGGTACGGGATTGGGGCATCCGGCGCGGATTGAAAATGGTGAATACCCGCCGCAAGCGACCGGACGGGTTGGAAGCGATTGCGAAGTTTTTTAATCAGCGTTGCCATACCGACCTCCAGCGCTACCCGGCTATTGGATCATCGAAAAAGCCTGTCATGCGGAGCGAAGCATCTGGCCTGCTCAGGGCGACGTTTCCCGGCCGCGTTCTTTCCAGTGCCAACCGCGGTATCGGATTTACGCGGGCCTGTACGGATCCCACGCAATATCCGAGCCTTCGCTCATCAAAAAGACCATCGGATCGTTGCCGGCCGGGATCAGCAGGATTTCCCTCGATCCGGAGGCCGGACGGACGATTCGGGCGGCGGCCGCCGAGCCGTCCGTCCACCATTGCCCGTCGAATGTATCCCTGGCATCGAGCGCCAGAAAGGCGGCGCGCAGAGCGTGTTCGCCGGAACCATCCGGGTTTGACGCGACGAGCTGGATGTTGTACGCGGCGATGCTCATGCCGGCCGGCCGGCTTACAAAATACGCCAACTGGCCGTCCGGCCGGTGGAACGGCCACCAGATGAAGGCATCATCCGCCAGGACCGAATTTGGGCCGGTCGCGGAAAGCAGCTGCAGGCCGGGATCCATCCCGACCATCATCGGATACACCGCGCTGGCGAGGTACACCGCCTGGCTGTCGTTCCGCCAGGCGAACATGTCCACATACGCGCCCCTCGCCAGGATGGCGCCGTCCGCGGCGGAGAGGATGCCGAGTTCCGCCCCCTCGTAATAACCGATGGTGACGAGCAGCTTGGAGCCGTCCGGTGACCACGCCCGCGGGAAGTAAACGGCGACGGTCGCCGGGCTGTCTCCGGGTGAATCCGCGATCAATTGCCGCCCTTCGCCGGTCGCCGGATTGTAGATCCGGATTCCACCCAGGGCATAGGCCAACACTCCGCCGGGAGACCAGGCCGGTGCGCCTCCGCGCCCTCCGATGAGGTCGGCGACGATCCGCCGGTCCGTTCCGTCGCGGCGGACGAGGAGCAGTTGGCTGCCGCTCACGTACGCGATCGACCCATCCGCCGGCGAAACGGCGTAGGCGACGACCGCCGCGGGCTCATGGGTGATTTGTGTGACGGTCGCGCCGTCGGTTTCCATCCGGAAGATCTGCGCGATCCCGGACCGGTCGGACAGGAAATACAGCGCCGACGGAAGCACGCTCGAGGATGGCGGCATGACCTCGATGGTTACCGGCAGCGCAAGCGGCAGGCCGTCCGGCCCCGGGACCGGGCGGCCGGTACTATCAAACAGCACCCAAGTGCCCGAATGTGTTCCGGAGGAAGCCGGCGCGGCAAGCGTCAGCGCCAGATCGACCGAGTCGCCCGGCTGGATCGCGCCGGAAAGCGGAAGATACAACGCGCCGCCAAACGTTTCACCGGCGCCGAAGCGCAAACCGTATCCGGCCGGTGACCAGGCGCAGCCGCCGCTGTTTGTGATTCGCCACACTTTGGTGAATTCTTGCGGGCCCGCAAAGCGCGTCCCGGCGGGGATGGTGACATCGGCGATGAATGTTGCAATGGGCGCGCAGGCGCCGTAATCGGTTCCCGCCGGGGCGTTTCGCCAGGTCGGCCAGCGGTCCGTGGTGAGATT
>CAZYSF010000007.1:0-2049 GCA_964649635.1 uncultured Anaerolineales bacterium
CATAAACGAGTACGAGGCCCGAGAATGCTACCGGGCTTATGACCCTCTCCCAAAAGCCCAGCAGTTCCTGATTGGTCAGAATGGATAACAGATCGACGCCGCGGACCCGCGCCTCGTGAAGCGTGGACGCCAGCAATTCCGGCGCGGCGAAGGTGTCGGCGTCCAGCAGGCACAACCATTCGCCCTGCGCGGCCTTGGCACCCTGCGCCAGCGCGTGAGATTTCCCCACCCATCCTTCGGGCAGCGGTTTGCTGCGCAGCAGCCGGATGCGCGGATCCTGCGCGGCATACTCGCAGACGATATCCGCCGTGTCGTCGGTGGAATGGTCGTCGATGACGATACACTCGAAACGCGTATGGGTCTGGGCCCGGACGCAATCGATGCAGCGGCGGATGTTCCTGGATTCGTTGCGGGCGGGGATCAGGATCGAGATCAGCGGGCCGACCGGATCGGGCGGCGAAACCGGGATGGGCGCGCCAAAGTTGAGGTGGCGTTCCACCCACAGGATGAACGACATGCCGCCCAGGAACAGCAGCGTGGAGATGATGAGTGCGATTGTCCAGCCCATGATCGATTCCTTCCGCTTCGATTGCCCCGCGGATTCCGGCACAAGGAAAATGCATCGGGATGATCCGATGCATTTTCCATAAACCTCAGTATATATGATTTTCCGAATTCCCACGCATCCTGCAGGTTAATTTTTCGCGGATTGCGCCCGGGAAGCCGTTAAGAATTACAGCATCTCAATCCTGTAAATCCTCTCAAATATTTTTCGCTGGATGTCACCCGCCGTCCAACGCCTTGCGGAACGCATTTGCGAATTCCGCCGCCGCCCGTTTCGGGTCCTGCGCGGCGCCGATCGCGCGCACGCAGGCCGAGCCGACGATCACGCCGTCGGCGATCCGGCCGACCTCGGCCGCCTGGGCGGGGGTGGCGATCCCGAATCCGACGCACAGCGGCAACCCCGCCTGAACCGCGCCGCGCACCCGGCGGATGAAGCCGGGCAGGTCCGCCGCGACTTTTTCGCGCGCGCCGGTTACGCCGGTGACCGAAACCAGGTAAAGGAAGCCCCGGGCGGCCGCGCAGATCTTGTGCGCGCGTTCGGCGGTGGTGGTCGGGGCCAGCATGCGGATGAGCGGCAGCCCGCCGCCGAGCGCTTGCTCGAGTTCCGCGGATTCCTCGAACGGCAGGTCGGGCACGATCAATCCGTCCGCACCCGCTCCGGCGGCCGCGCGGGCAAATTCTTTTATCCCGAATTGCAGAATGGGATTGTAATATCCCATCAGGATCAGCGGAACGGCGACGCCGCGCCGGCGCAATTCAGCGACGGAATCCAGAACATGCCGGAGGGTCACGCCGTTGCGCAGCGCGGTCTGGGTCGCCTCCTGAATGACCGGCCCGTCGGCCAGCGGATCCGAAAACGGGACCCCCACCTCGATCAGGTCGGCGCCGTTTTTTCCCAGCGCCTCGAGCGCGTCGAGCGAATCCGGCAGGGTCGGGTACCCGACCGGGAAGTAGGGCATGAAGGCGGGCTTCCTTTTAAAAGCGCGTTCGATTTCGGCAATCGGCATGGTTTCTCCAATCGTGGCTGTCCTAACCCCCTCTCCCCCGTCCCCTCTCCCCCTTCCCCTTACGGGGAAGGGGGAGAGGGGTGCCGAAGTCACGGAGTTCCTCCGGGACGAAGGCGGGGTGAGGGGGTTAGGCCAGGTATTTGTTGACCGTGTCCAGATCCTTATCGCCCCTCCCCGAGAGGCATACCAGCAGGATCTGATCTTTTTTCATCTTCGGCGCGCGGCGGACGGCTTCCGCGACGGCATGCGCGCTTTCCAGCGCCGGGATGATCCCCTCCAATTTGCATAACAGCGAGAACGCCGCGAGCGCTTCGTCATCGGTGGCGACGGTGTATTCCGCCCGGCCCAGCTCGCGCAATTGCGCGTGCTCCGGCCCGACCGCGGCGTAATCCAGGCCGGCGGAAACGGAATGCGTCTCGGCGATCTGCCCGTCCGGAGTCTGGAGCACGAACGTCCGTGTCCCGTGTAGGACTCCAAG
>CAZYSF010000008.1:0-5002 GCA_964649635.1 uncultured Anaerolineales bacterium
GAACCGGTGGCCTGGTACGGCCCGATTGTGATGAACACCCAGGCCGAATTGGAATTGGCGTTCGACGAATTCGAGCGCGGCACGTTCATCAAACAGCGTCGATGATGACCATCGACGATCGACCATCGGAAAAGCAGACGATAGACGATAGACGATAGAAAAACCGACGATCGACCAGTGACCATCGACTTTCGAAAAAAACGATAGAAGATGGACCGTGGCCTGACAGGCGCCGCGATACGGGAGAATCATTGTCCGTCCGGGTTCCCTCGGGGTTGAAACCCCTCGCTGACGACAAAAAAGCCCGTTCGGGCTTGCATGAAATTAGGCAGGGCTTCAGCCCGACGAACGACTCGGGATGAGCAGTTCATCAATATTAGCAGTCGGCGATGGTCGATGGTCGATGGTCTATTGTCGATCGTCGGTCTTACCCCCTGGCCTGCACCTTCTCCGGTTTGATTTTATAGATTACGCGTATTTCCCCCGGATGCTTGGGGTAATTCCGGTCGCCGCGGTATTTCTGCTGCAGCTCGCATATCTGCTCGTAGGCGCCATCCTCGGATTCGAACACCACTGGTCCTTTGATCTGAAGGTAGCGGTAGGGATTGGCCGGGTCCGCGATCAGCATCGCCACCACCGGGCGCCGGTGCATCACCTTGTCCTTGACCCGGCCCCGGGCGGTGTTGATCACGATCAACCCGCCGTCGCATTCGAACCAGACCGGCGTCACCTGCGGGGTCCCGTCCGAGAGCACGAGCGCCAGGTATGCGAACGCCCGGCGCTCCTGGGAAAGCAGATCATCAAAGCCTTTGGGAATGAGCGTATCCATGGGAACCGCCTTTCTGAAACACGGATTGCACGGATATAAAACCGATTACACGGATATTTCAATTTATTATAGATTCTTTCCACAATTTCAATATTAATATCCGTGTAATCTGAAATTATCAGTGATATCCGTGGTAAAAAACGACGCCGGGATTGCTCCCGGCGTCGTTGGTTTTTACCGCGCAGCGCTTACGCGCCGAGCACCTGCAGCTTCTCGAGCACGTTCATCCCCGCGCTTTTCAGCGCCTGGATCGCCTTGTCGAGGTCGCTGAAGCGGAAGATCAGCACGGCCTTGCCCTTGGCGCCGGTGGAATAGGCGTACATATATTCGACGTTTACCCCCGCCGCTTCGACCGGCGCGAGCACCGCCGCCAGCCCGCCCGGCCGGTCCTCGACCTCGACCGCCAGCACTTCGGTCTGCCGGACGGTCAGGCCGCCCGCCTCCAGCGCCTGCTTGCCCTTCTCCCAATCCTTGAGCAGCAGCCGCAGGATGCCGAATTCCTTGGTGTCGGCCAGGGCCAGGGTCGAGATGTTGACCTTGGCGTCGGCCAGCACGCCCAGCGCCTTCTTGAGCGATCCGGGTTTGTTCTCCAGAAAAACGGAAAGTTGTTGTAGTTTCATATCGGTCTCCTTTTCACCAAGTGGTCGAGTAGTCCGGCCCGGCTTGCCGAGCGGGCGTATCGAGACCACGTAATGGCGTAACCTTCTCGAGGCGGTCGAGCAGGGATCCGCGAAGCGGAGGCCGTATCGAGACCACGGGTGGACAGAACGATCTCGGTCTCGATACGCCCCGCACGCCATGGCGTGCGGGGCTACTCGACCGGCTTAATTTGCCTACATCTTGCGCTGATCGAGCACGCGCTTGGCCTTGCCCTCCGAACGCGGAATGCTGTGCGGTTCGACGAGCTTGACGGCCACCTGCAGGTTGATCGTCTCGTCGAGCGCCTTGGCGATCCGCTTTTGCAGCCCTTCCATCGCCCCGACCGTGTCGCCGAAAATTTCCGGCGTGACCTCGACCTGCACTTCCATCCTGTCCAGGCCCTTGTCGCGGGTCAGGACGATCTGGTAGTGCGGGAGGGTGCCTTCCACCTTCAAGAGCGCATGTTCCACCTGCGACGGGAAGACGTTGATCCCGCGGATGATGAACATGTCGTCGCTGCGCCGTCCGACGCGCAGGAAGCGGCAGATCGTGCGGCCGCAGCCGCATTGCGCGCGCGCGAGCGTCGTGATGTCGCGCGTGCGGTAGCGCAGCATCGGCATCGCCTTCTTGGAAAGCGTCGTCAGCACCAGCTCGCCCTCCGCGCCCTCCGGCAGCACGTCGCCGGTTTCGGGGTTGATGATCTCCGGGTAGAAGTGATCCTCGAAGATGTGCAGCCCGTGATGCGCCGAGCACTCGATCCCCACCCCGGGTCCGATGATCTCGGAAAGGCCGTAGATGTCGAACGGCGTGACGTTGGAATTCTCGATGATGTATTGGCGCATGGATTCCGACCACGGCTCGGCGCCGAACACGCCGACCCGCAGCGGCAATTCCTTCATCTTCACGCCCATCTCGCCCGAGCGCTCGATCAGGTGGATAAAGTAGGAGGGCGTGCAGCAGATCGCCGTGACGCCGAAATCCTTCATGATCATGATCTGGCGGTCGGTGTTGCCGCCCGAGATCGGGATCACCGTCGCCCCCAGCGCCTCGGCCCCGTAGTGCGCGCCCAACCCGCCGGTGAAGAGGCCGTAGCCGTAGGCGTTCTGGATGATGTCGCTCTGGTGCAGCCCGCAGGCGGCGAAGGAGCGCAGCATCACGTTCGACCAGACCTCGATGTCTTCGCGGGTGTAGGCCACCACGATCGGCTTGCCGGTTGTGCCCGAGGAGGCGTGCAGGCGGACGATATCCTGCATCGGGCTGGCGAACAGGCCGAACGGGTAGGTGTCGCGCAGATCGGCCTTGACCGTAAAGGGGATCAGGTCGATGTCGGCCAGCCGCCGGATCGCATCCGGCGTGACCTTCTTCTCGTCCATCCGCTGGCGGTAGAGCGGCACGTTGGCGTAGGCGCGCCGGACCGTCGCCTGCAGGCGCTGCAGCTGCAGCAGGCGCAGCTGTTCAAGCGGCAGGAAGTCCGGCGTGCAGGCCGGGTGAAATGTTCCCGGTATGTCGTTCCATTGTTCCAGGGTCATGACGGTTCCTCCTCCAAAAACAGGGTGATGATGACAGAGAAAAACTATCGAAGGTGGTCGAGTAGTCCCGCTCGGCAAGCCGAGCGGGCGTATCGAGACCACGATTTATTTGCAGCTCTGCAGGTAGTCGAGCCCTGCCCCGGCTTCGCCGTGGCGGGGCCGGGGTAGCCTTGCGCGGTTCACCGCGAAAGGCGTATCGAGACCACTTTCTATCCTGTTGCGCGAGGTCTCGATACGCCCCGCATGGCTTTGCCATGCGGGGCTACTCGACCATCCTTTATACTTTCGCGTTCCTTCCGAGCTTGAACGCCTTCTCGTTCGCTTCGAACAGCTCCGGCTTGAACGCCTCGCGGATCGTCCCCAGCCAGATCGCTTCCGGGATCGAAAGCTTCGCGCTGAGCGCGCCCAAGAGCGCGATGTTCAGGCTCTTCTTGTTCATGAGCGCATTCTCATCGATGATCTCCGGGCGGATCAGCACCCCTTCTTTCTTCAGCGCCGGCAGGTTGTTTTCGACCTGGTCGGAAGAGCAGATCACCAGGTAATCCGATTCGCCGGCCGGGATCATCGGGCTCCAGACTTCCTTTCCGAAGCGCACGTCGCTCGATACCGAGCCGCCGCGCTGGCTCATCCCATGCAGTTCGCTTTTCTTGACGTCCAGGCCGGCGCGGAAGGCCGCTTCCGCCATAATGTCGGACGCGCGGATCACGCCCTGGCCGCCCAATCCCGCGAATTTGACGTTAATTGGTTTTTCCATGGTTTTTTCCCTCGCTTACTCCGCCGCGGCCGGGGTTGCGGCCTGCTTGCGGGCGTTGATCTTCTTGGCCGCCAGCAGGCACGGGTTGCGCACGACGATCAGCGTCAGGTCGTTCGCCGCCAGAGCCGAGCGCAGAAGCTGTTCGAAGTCCTCGGCCGAATCCTTGGCCGTGACGGTGTGGATTTTCGGCACGCCCATCGCCGCGCCGACCGCCTCGAAGTTCATGCGGGTCGAGGCGCAATCGCCGAGCGTGTAGCCCGTGCCGGGGTGGTCCTGCAGGCCGGTCATCGCGGTCGTGCCGTTGTCGAGGATCAGCAGCACGTGGCCCGTCTTGGGCGGATTGTAAACCATCTCCGCCAGGCCGGTCAGCCCGCTGTGGGCGAAGGTGCTGTCGCCGATCACGCTCACCACCCGCCGCGCCTGGTCCTCGGGCAGCACGTGCCGCAGCCCGAGCCCCACGCCGATGCTCGCGCCCATGCACACGCAGCTGTCCATCGCGCTGAAGGGCGGAAGGACGCCGAGAGTGTAGCAGCCGATGTCACCCGCCACGATCAGGTCCATCTTGCCGAGGATCTCGAAGGTGCGGCGGTGCGGGCAGCCGACGCAGAACTGCGGCGGCTTCCCGGGCGTTGGCGCGGCTTCGGGTGAAAGGTCGCCCGCCAGGATGCGGCGCACGCGCTCGACGGAGAGCTCGCCGAAGCGGTACATCTCGGCTTTACCCTCCGCCGGCAGCCCGTTGGCGCGCACGGCGGTGGTCAGGAACGGGTCGCCTTCCTCGAGCACGACGATCCGCGTGACCCCGCGGGCCCACTCGCGGATTTTCTTAAAGGGGATCGGGTAGGTCATGGCGAGTTTGAGGATGCTTGCCTCGGGCGCCGCCTCGCGCGCGTGCAAATAGCACACGCCGGAGGTGATGATCCCGAGGTCCTTGGATCCTTTGGTGACGGTGTTGAGGGCCGAGGCTTCGTTCCACTCGGCGATTTCGGCCAGTTTCCCCCGCAGCCGGCGGTGCGCCGGGCGCGCATTCCCGGGAACCATCACCCGCGATTTGCGGTCGTGCTCGAAGGCGTAGGTGACGGGCGGGAGCGGGTGCGGCTTGCGCACCAGCGTGCTTTTCGAATGGCACACCCGGGTCGTCATCCGGAACAGGATCGGGAGCCGCCAGCGCTCGGCGATCTCGATCGCGGTGAAGAAGAGATCGTAGGTCTCCTGCGCGTCCGCGGGCTCGAGCATCGGCACGCCGGCCGCCTC
>CAZYSF010000009.1:0-3432 GCA_964649635.1 uncultured Anaerolineales bacterium
ATACCATCAAGTTTTAATTACGTTTCCCATTCCGGCCGGACCGAAGATATTTTTCGGTCCGGCCGGATTCTCCCGTATACCTGATAGGATGGTAATAAAGGCATCGAAGGCGGTCGAATAGCGGTTTTTACGGATCGAGACCACCGGATACTTGGCGAGGTCTCGATACGCCCGCAAAGCACGCGGGTTGCTCCACCAACTTTTTCAACATCCTGCTTATAAAATAATGCGCGGTTTGTAAATCCGCCCCGTTTTTCCGTGAGTGCCTCTCCCCCATGCTATAATCTCCGCGTTCCCACCCTGAAATCCAAAGAATTGGAAGGAGCTCCATGATCGAACCCACCATCACCCCTCCGGCCGGCGGAGAACGCATCACCTGGAAGGACGGCAAGCTCAACGTTCCGGACCGTCCGATCCTACCGTTCATCGAGGGCGACGGCACCGGCCGCGATATCTGGCGCGCCTCGGTCCGCGTCTTCGACGCCGCCGTGCAGAAAGCGTACGGTGGAGCCCGGAAGATCGCCTGGATGGAAGTCTTTACCGGGGAAAAAGCCTTCGAGCGGTTCGGCACCTGGCTGCCCGACAGCACCGTGAAGGGCTTCCGGGATTACCTGGTGGGGATCAAAGGCCCGCTGACCACCCCGGTGGGGGGCGGGATCCGCTCGTTGAACGTCGCTCTGCGGAAACTGCTCGACCTTTACGTGTGCCTGCGGCCCGTGCGCTACTTCGCCGGTGTTCCCTCCCCGGTCCTGCATCCGGAAAAAGTGGATATGGTGATCTTCCGCGAGAATACGGAGGACATCTACACCGGGATCGAATTCGAAGACGGCACGCCCGATGCGCGCCGCTTCCTCGACCTATTGAGGGAAAATTTTCCGGCCGAATTCGCCAAGATCCGCTTCCCGGCCACGGCCGGGGTGGGGATCAAACCGGTTTCGCGCGAGGGGACGGAACGCCTGGTGCGCGCGGCGATCCAATATGCACTCGACAACCGCCGCCGCTCGGTGACGTTCATGCACAAGGGCAACATCATGAAGTACACCGAGGGGGCTTTCCGCAACTGGGGATACTCGCTGGCCGAACGCGAATTCGGCGAGCAGGTGTATACGTGGTCGCAATGGGAGCGGACAAAATCCGCGCACGGCGAAAGCGCGGCGGCGGCCGAACAGCAATCGGCGGCGGCGGCCGGGCGCCTGGTGGTGAAGGACGCGATCGCGGACATCATCTTCCAGCAGACCATCACCCGCGCCGACGAATTCGACGTGATCGCCTGCCCCAACCTCAACGGGGATTTCCTTTCCGACGCGCTCGCCGCCCAGGTGGGCGGGATCGGAATCGCTCCGGGCGGGAACATCAATTACGCCACCGGCCACGCGGTCTTCGAGGCCACCCATGGCACCGCCCCCAAATACGCCGACCTGGACAAGGTCAACCCCGGCTCGGTGATCCTTTCGGGCGAGATGATGCTGCGCTATATGGGATGGAACGAAGCGGCGGACCTGATCCTGCGCGGGGTGGAAGGCGCGATCGCGGCCAAAACCGTGACCTACGATTTCGCGCGCCTGATGAAGGGCGCCCGGGAAGTGAAGTGTTCGGCGTTCGGCGATGCGATCATCCAATGGATGGACCGCAAGCCGAAGGCGCCGCCCGCGAAGAAAAAACCGGCCGTAAAACGGGCGCCCGCCCGGAAGGCATCGGCACGGAAACCGGTTACAAAGAAGAAGGGGAAGAAGAAGTAAAACAACTAAGTCAGTCTACAACGCAACCGATTCCTCCAGCTCATCTATTCCTTCTCCCAGCATAAGCTGGGAGAAGGTGGCCGAAGGCCGGATGAGGGAGGGATTGGTTGCATTTGTCTCAAGTTAAGTAAGATTTGCAAAAGGAGTCACCGATCCCTCGGGGTCTACAGACCCCTCGGGATGACATCTCTACGCCGTAATATCCTGCCGCTCGAAAACCGCCAGCACCAGCGCCGTCAACCCCGCCGCCCAGATCACCAGCATCGCCAGCGAAAAAACCAGATCCGGCCCCGTGGAAAAAGTTTCAAATGGAAGCCGCAGGGCGGCGCCGGTCGTGAACCAGGATTGGGCGTTATCGATGTTGCACTGCGGCGTGTACCGGTACAGGTTGACGACCTCCGGCAGGGAGAATATCCTCGCCAGCAGCATCAGGATGTACATCGCGAGCGAATCCAAGGTCGAAAAGCCGAACACAACCAGCAGCGCGCCGAGGGTCGACCGGGTGAGGATGGCCGCCAAGGCCGCCATCGCCGCCAGGATAAGCAGCGATAAACCGCCGAGCAGCGCCGTCTGCGCATACCGGAGGGCGAAACCGGAGATCGCATCCCACGACGCCGGCGGGCCATATTCCCACCCAAGCCACAACCGCCCCGCCCCCTGCCCGGCGACGGTGACGATGGAAGTCGCCGCGAGCGCGATCGCGATCAGCGCGGCCACCACGGCCATCTTGGCCAGGATCAGATGCGCCCGGCGGTTGCGCGGGATCAGGTTCTTCCACATGCCCGACTGGTACTCGCCGGCAAACACCGCGGCCATGAACGCCAACGGCAGCATCCGCGAAAGGATCGTGAAGGGGAAGGCCAGCAGCATCCCCCAGGCGCCGAGCGCGTCCTCGGTCCACAATCCGGACCCGGTCTCCAGCATCCCGGACATCCACTCGCGGGAAAATAATCCGCCGATCAGCATCACCAGATAAAATCCGAGCACCCCGACCGGGAATACCCAGACCAGAAAACCGGTCAGCAGGGCGTTCCAGATCGTTTTCTTCCATTCGGCGCGCAGGAGGTTAATCATGCGTCACCTCCGCGTTTCCGGAGGAGGGGCCGCGCGTCGCGGCGAGGAAGTAGCCTTCCAGAGTCTGGCGCCGGATGACCGCCTGATGCACCCGGACGCCCCTCCCGACCAGCAGCTCCACCACCTGGGGGCTGTCCGGCGGAGGCGCCTCCACCACCAGCCACTGCATCGAATCCCCGGGGTCGGATTCGCGGGTAACTTCCCAGCGCTCGCGCAGCACCTGCTCGGCCTGTTCCAGCGGTGCAGCTTGGATCCTCAGGTTCGAAATACTCTCGGCAAGCAATCCGGCCACGGACCCTTCGCGGATCATTTCCCCCTTGTGGATGATCGCGACGCGGTCGCAGGTCTGTTCGACTTCATTCAAGAGATGGCTGGAGAGGAATACCGTTTTTCCGCGTTCCGCAGCCAGGCCGCGGATGAAGCCGCGCATCTCCTGGATGCCGGCCGGATCCAATCCGTTGGTCGGTTCGTCGAGGATGACCAGCTCCGGATCCCCGAGCAGCGCGGCCGCCACGCCGAGGCGCTGTTTCATTCCCATCGAGTAGCCGCTGACCGGCTGCGCGGCGCGCGCGGCCAGCCCGACCTGTTCCAGCAGTTCCCGGATCCGCTCCGGGCGGTA
>CAZYSF010000010.1:0-1925 GCA_964649635.1 uncultured Anaerolineales bacterium
TATATGTCGATCCGTTTTCATTTCCGGTTGAGGTCACGGCGCCGGTTATCCCCGCCGGCACGATCGCGGAATTGGAACAGGCGGACATTGCCGGAAAGATCGCGCTGTTGTACGGCGACCTGACCTCGGCTCCGGTTTCCCCGAAGCAGTGGTTCCTGATCACCGAGCGCGAAAAACGGTTGATCGGATTGCTGGAGGGGAAGCGGCCGGCCGCGGTGCTTTCCGCGCAGCCGGGCGTTCCGTACTTCGCGCACGGATTTTGCGACGCGGATTTTTCCATTCCTTCCGCCACGCTGCCGCGCGAGGCCGCGCTGGATCTGTTGCGGAAGAATCCTCCGTCGGCGCATCTGCTGCTCGAAACCAGGCGGCGGCCGGGCTCGACGGCGAACATCGTCGGGCGCATCCCGGGCAAACGGGCGGAGACGATCGTGCTGTGCGCGCATTATGACACCGCCACCACCACACCCGGCGCGTGCGATAACGCCGGCGGCGTGGCGGTCATCCTCGCGCTGGCCGCGCATTTTGCTTCGCAGAAGCCGGACTGCAGCCTGGAGTTCGCGGCGTTCTCCGGCCACGAATACCTGCCGCTCGGAGTTGACGCCTACTGGAAAACGGCGGATGCGGAAAAGCTCATCGCGGCGGTCAACTTCGACGGCGTCGGCCACCGCCTGGCGACAAATACGCTGACCGCGATGGCCGCTTCCGACGGCCTGCTTCAGATGGCGCATTTAAAGCTTCGGTCCTATCCTGGTTCTATCTGGGTCGATCCATGGCCGGAAAGCGATCATTCCGCCTTCGCGATGCGCGGCGTACCCGCGCTGGCCTTCGGCAGCGTGGGCGCGCGCGACGTCACCCATTCCGCCGCCGATACGGCCGACGGGATAAGCGGCGTAAAATTGAACGACGCCGCATCGCTCGCGGCGGAGATCGTGATGGCGTTGCAGGATAAATCCACAGAGTGGGGAAGACTGGAATAGGCGGTCGAGTAGCCCCGCCACAACGAAGTTGTGCGGGGCGTATCGAGACCTCTTGCTACCCCAATGACCGGTGGTCTCGATACGGTCACCAGAGAACGGTGACCTACTCGACCACCAGATCAGGTAAAGGAGCCTCATGTCCGACTCAATCCTCATCCGCGGCGCGCGGCTGCATAATCTCAAAAACCTCGACCTCGACCTGCCGAAGAACAAACTGATCGTGTTCTCCGGCCTCTCGGGGTCCGGCAAATCGACTCTGGTGTTCGATATCCTGCACAAAGAAGGTCAGCGGCAATACCTCGAATCGCTCGGGATGGTAAGCCACCAGAGCAAACCGCCCGTCGACCGGATCGAAGGGCTTTCGCCTTCGATCAGCATCGGCCAGGAGATCACCAACCACAGCCCGCGCTCGACGGTCGGGACCGCGACTGAGGTGTTCACCTACCTGCGCGTGCTCTTTGCCCGGCTCGGCCGCCGGCCGTGCCCGCACTGCGGCAAGCCCGTCGAACCCTCCTTCCTCCCCGGAGCCGTGGAATGGAACGATGAAGCCGGCGGCGAGGACGCATCGGATTGCCCGCACTGCGGCAAACCGGTGGCGGGCATCAGCATGGCGAATTTCTCGTTCAACAAACCCGACGGCGCCTGCGGGACGTGCACCGGGCTGGGCGTGGTCGCCGCGGCGGACCTTTCCAAACTGATCGACGAAAAGAAAACAATCGCCGAAGGCGCGATCACGGGCTGGGAGGAATGGTACGTCACGCATTATTCCAAGAAGCTGCGTGCCGCGGCCAAGTACTACGGGTTCGCACTCGATCTCGATGAGCCGATCCGGAAGTGGAAGGCAGAGGCCCGCGATCTGCTCTTTTTCGGGACGGAGGATCAACGGTTCCGGCGCCACTACCCGGATACCAAACCCGCCAAGACCAACGCCCAGGGGCAGTTCGAGGG
>CAZYSF010000011.1:0-1604 GCA_964649635.1 uncultured Anaerolineales bacterium
TGCCGGCGGCTGCCCTCGCGAATCGCCCGTCGGGCTAAAGCCCTGCCTTATATCATGCAAGCCCAAAGGGCTTCCATGCCATAAGCGAGGGGTTTCAACCCCGGCGGCGAGACAGAGATGGTTATATTTGAGGTCAAAATGGATTCCCGCTTAGAACACCCTCGCTTCGCATTCATCCCGGCTCATGAAGAAAAGGCGAGCCGGGATGCTACTCGAGGGCAGGCGCAGGAATGACGAACTCCCCGAAGCTATTTCTTCCCCATCACGGCCTTCAGCCGGCGGGTGAGCGGTTCCTTGAGCAGGGCGGTCTGGCCGCGGTTGTAGGCGATCGTATTCCAGTTGCGGACGTCGAAGGGGAGGTCGGAAAGCGGCGTGGAGCAGATGTGGACGGTGGGCTTCTTCAAGGCGTGCGCGTACCCGGCTTCGTAGAGCACGTTCGGCTTGGCTTCCGAAAGGTCGACGATCACGGCGACGCTGGAATGGATCAGGCGCTTGATCTCGGTGACGATATCGCCCGAGAACTCCTTGAGGTCCACCCGCTTGCAGTCGGCGCCGACCTGCTCGGCGGCGTGCGACATGGCGATGAAGTAGGTGTCGTCGTATTCGCCGGCAAACGGCATCGCGGCGAAGATCATCCGCTTGGAGGAGGCCGGCTCGGGCGCGGGCCGCGGCGCGCGGCGCGGACGGGGGGCGGCGCCCTCGGGCTTTTTCGCGCCGGCGGGTTCGGTCGGGGGGCGGACCGGAGCGGCGGGCTCCCCTTCCTGCGGCAGCTTGAACATTTTCTGGAGCGCGGGCAGGACCGCGTCCATCTTGATGACGCCCCGGCGTTTGTAATTTTTCTTCAGATCCGGCATCACGATCAGCGCCTGATCGGCGCCGGTGGCTTTTTTATAGAGCTGGACCTGGCGGAAGGCGCGGGCGGTGTTGCCGCCGCGCGGATCCCACATCTTCACCTCGAGCAGGACCTTTTCCCCGCGCGGGCCGGTGACGATAAAATCCGGGCGCAGGCCGCCGATGGAGGGCTGGCGCCGGTAGGAGATGTGCGCGTCGCGCAACAGGTTTTCCAGCTGGTCTTCAAACTTTTTTGTGCACATGCGCCACCTCAATAATCAAAGCGATTCTGGAAAGGTGGTCGAGTAGGCTGCCGGTTTTTGGCAGCCGTATCGAGACCTTATCATCTATCTCGGGGTCTCGATACGCCCGCATAAACCGCGGGCTACTCGACCGCCTTTATCTCACGGCCATGAGACGTAGACGACTCCGAGCGCAAGCCGGTCGCCGGCCTGCAGGCGGATCAGGCGCGCGGCGGGATCGTCCGGCGCCGTCTCCGCCGGGCACCAGTAGTAGGGGGCCGAGACGATCAGGAAGTAGCTCCCCGGCGGCACATTGGTGAGCGCGAAATTGCCGTACCCGTCCGAGCGCCCGGTGATATCCCCGCGGGCCGTGTCCGGCCCGGCCAGAAAAGCCGGCATGGCATCGCGGGCTTCGCCCTCGGCCGGGGTCAGGTAGAACGCCGTCTCGGAAATGATTTTTTTTATCGTGTAGGAATACAGCGCGCCGGAAATAGAGGCAAGCCCCGGATCGGGCGCGGGCGCGTCCGCGGG
>CAZYSF010000012.1:0-5194 GCA_964649635.1 uncultured Anaerolineales bacterium
GTCCTTGAAGTTTATCATCCATTAAGAATTCTCATTAGAACAAAATGGGGTTAGGCAGATGACGGCGATATGGATTTTGGCCATTCATTCCAAATTTTCCCCTGCAATGATCGTCCATTCTCCTTTTTCCGAACACCGCCCCATTGTTTAAAGAAGAACGGCGTTTTTACAGAAAGGCAAAGATCTCTTAGTTTGATAACCCATTCTTCATCTATCGGTCTGGCTTTTGGCCCAGATTCTCCACCCACGATTACCCAATCCACACCCTTAAGCTTTACTTTCGAAACACGACCGATCAACGGCTCAAATGAAATAAATTTTATACGTGCTGATGTCTGTAATAAATGGTCTATTCGATATGTATATTTTTGGTTTTCCACACTAACACCCATCCAAACGTTTTCAGGCCATTGGATTTTCTTCTCAAGTAAAGCCAACCTCTCCGATCTTTTTGTTAATATCTGAAATATGTGTCGATTATTTGTTCTCATAATCTCAATTAGTTCTAGAATAATTTTGTCTGGAACATCTTTATGGAATAAATCACTCATTGAATTAACAAAAATGATTTGTGGTTTTTTCCACGTTTCAGGAAGTGAAAAAGATTCCTTATGAATTGTTAATTCAAATCCGTTTTTATAATTGTATTGGCCCATCGCTTGCAAGCGATAGGCCATTCTTTCGGCGTAGCAATTAACACACCCTAAACTAATTTTGGTACATCCCGTAATTGGATTCCATGTCGATTCTGTCCATTCAATTGACGAATTAATAGCCATGGCATCCTCTACATCAAATTCTATCTTACAATAACCTTTTTTGACCCCGGGGATCTTTTTCGGTAATTTTTCTCCAAAATTCTTGTCCTTTCGCGTGTTTACTCGCGAAAATCAACCTATAAAGCGGTGCTTCTTGGGAATTTACGATGAGCGGTTCGTTTTCGGGCTCATCAATGCTTTTTGCTTCTTGATATCCAATACTTTGCAGTTTTTGTTTGTATAAATCCAGTAAGTTCCTATGTAGGAATATGTCTTCCTTATTAATATATGAGCGGTAAATGTCTCGCCATTCTGTTCCGCCGAAAAATAAATCGATTTTTGTTTCCCCAATATTTTCAATTTCTTTTGGCATTTCTCTATTTATTCCCATTTGGGGGTAATAGATTATTAAATCCATTCTATTAATAGACGCGAGTTTTATTATTGTCGTCCATTTTAGTTCAAAGCCTTCAGGATCCAACAAGGCCAAATTTAATCCTTGCACTTGTTGTATTTGATTAATGATTTTATCTACTTTCTCATTTGAATCGCCGACGTAGGTAACAATCCGATTTTTTATTGATGAATAGGAACATCTTTGTAATAGCGACGATATTAACTCTTCGTTTATATCAACAAAATAATATTTCGTGAAAGGGTATTTTGTTGTTAGAGCAATTAATGGCGACCCTATAAAAACTTTATTCGATTTACTATCTAGGCATTTCCCCGGTCCGGAGAATAAATCAATATAGGTTCGATTTTCCCATTTTTCTCGCATTGAAGTTTCAAATATATGGATGTACCTTTGTAAATAGTAGTATTTATCACACACCCAAGGGCCTGTTTCTCTCATCTCAAGTCCATCATCTACATCAGTTAAGAAATCCTCATTTTTCATAAATCCTCCCTCTTTCATAAGTCGCGTTTCTGTTCTTTTTATTGAGGTCCTTCCGGAGTGTAGGTCGGCGTTGGTTCCCCGGCGGCTTCCGGCGTATCAGTGGCGCGAATCCCGTATTCGGATTCCCATGGGAAAATCGTCAACGGGCGGCCGAAGAAAAATATCTCGAACACGCGGCGGACCATCCGGGCGGCGTAGACGGATCCCTCGCCGGCGTATTCCGCGATCACCGCCACCGCGATATCCGGCTTGGAGGCCCCCCCGTTGTACGTGTAGGCGACGAACCACGAGTGCGGGTCTTCGCTTCCGGATTGCGCCGTCCCGGTCTTCCCGGCGATCTTCACCGGGCCGGATATTCCCGCGAACCGCGCCCGGGCGGTTCCCTTTGGAGCGTATATCACGCCGCGCATCGCGCGCTGCAGGGCTTCCAGGTTTTCCGGATTAAGAGGCAGCAACCCGCGAACGGCCGGGCTGAGGGTAAACACGGGCGCGCCTTCCGGGGGGCGGATGGAAAGGATGATTTGCGGCCGGTACAACGTTCCGCCGTTTCCGACCGCCGCGGTGAAATCCGCCACCTGCAAGGGTGTCACCAGCAGGCTCCCCTGCCCGACCGCCTGATCAAGCGCATGCGAGACGTTCCAGGCCGCTCCGCCGGGGCCGGGTACAAGGCCTTCGAATTCATCCAGACCGGGGATGCCTGTTGCGGATCCCAGTCCGAACGCCGCCGCCATCTCCGCCACCGCCATCGGATCCTGCTTGTACAGAGTCTCTCCGACGTTCCAGAAGCAAGGATTGCAGGACTGCACCAGGCATTGTTCCAGCGTGATCTTCCCGTGCGGCTGCATCTCTTTCTCGAGGACCCAATCCGTGCGTTCGACTCCGTCGCCGCCGACGTAGATCCCCGTCGCGTCGTCGTAAACTGTTGTGGGGGTGAACAGGCCGGATTCCAGGCCGGCGGCCATGGTGATGATCTTGAACACCGAGCCGAGCGGGTACGATCCGGTGGCGGCCCGGTTGTTGAGCGGGCCGTCCGGATCGTTCAGGATCTCCTGCACAAGATAGGCGCCGTTGTAACTGCCCGGCGTGAACAGATTGCTGTCGAACCGTTTGCCCGAGGCCATCGCCAGCACTTCGCCGGTATTGCGGTTGAGCACGACCACCGCGCCGCTGTACGGACCAAGCACAGTCCGTTCGATCTGCGCCTGCAGATCCCGCTCGAGCGTCGTGTAAACGTCATTGGCCGGTTTCGGGCCGGCTTTGGCCAGAACGCTCAGCGCGGTTCCATCCGCTGCGGTCACCATCAAGGTGCCGCCCTGCCTGCCCGCCAGATCGGGTTCGGCCGATTTTTCCAAGCCGGTCGCGCCGACCGTTTCGCCGCCCGAGTACCCGCGCGATTGATAATCCTCCAGCAACCCGGCGGAGATCTTGCTGGTGTATCCGACCACATGGGCGCCGACGCCCCCATAGTAGTAGCGCCGGGTGGAAGTGTTCACATACACCCCGCCCAGGCCCGCGAGGGATTCGTATCCGCCGGGGATATCGTCCGCGTTCGTTTCTCCGACCGGAACATATGCATCCGGCATGGATTCGGCGATCTTCAGGCGGATCAGTTCGCGCGGCATCCGCAACGCGGATGAAAGCCGCGCCATCACGGCTTCCTCGTCGGTGATCTCACCCGGGATGATCCCGATCTCCACCACCTCGGCTTCGACGGCCAGCGGAAGCCCCTCCCGATCGTAGATGTTGCCGCGCGCGGGCGCCTCCCGGTGCAGCACCAGCCGGTTCCCGTTCTCCAGTTCCGGCAGGACCGTTTGCCCGTCCCAGGCAATCTTCCACCCGTCCCCTTCGCGCTTCATCAGCATCCGTGTCGTCCTGGAAAGGTCGCCCGCCATGAGGGTATGCAGCGTGACTTCAAAGCCGACCGTAGCATCGGTGGCAGTCATTTCCACGGTGAGAATGGCGTAATCCAGCGAACGCAGCGTGGTCTGCACGCGGAGGTCCTTATAGAAGGAAACAAAATCCTCCTGCGGGATGGCCGCGCGGGCCGCGTCCGCAAGCAGCGAATACATTTTGGCGTAATCCGCGGATTGCCAGCCGTCGAGAAAAGCGCGCGCGGCGCCCTCCGCCGACGGGGGATGGGGAATTTCCGTTTTCGAAAGAAGCGCTGTGGGAGTGGAAGAACCGGGAAGAACAAGCTGCCAGGGTTTAAGCCAGCCCAGGACGGCAGCCGTCCCGGCCGCGGCGAGCAGGACGAGTACCGCCGATTCGGCGCGCCGCTTCCACGCGTTCCGCTTGGCCGTCTTGTTCCATCCCGGATGTTGATACTGCATGATCCCCCGCGCTGGGAATAATCCTTACGGGTTGACAGTCGACTCTTCCGCCGGCACTTCCGTATCTTCCGGTGTGTTGGTCCCGCGCATCCCGTATTCGGATTCCCACGCGTAATACGAGGTCGGGCGCCCCTGGAAGTAGATTTCAAAGATCCGCCGCGCCATCGGTGCCGCGTAGGTGGATCCTTCGCCGATCCGCTCGACGATCACGGCCACGGCGATATCCGGCTTGTTGGGCTTCTCGCTGAACGAGTAAGCGACAAACCAGGAATTCGGCAGATCGAATTCTGTCGTCTGGGCGGTGCCGGTCTTGCCGGCGATCCGGACGAGGTCGGAGATGCCGTAGAAGCGGGCCCGCGCGGTTCCCTTGACGTTGTTCTCCACGGCGGTCATCCCGCGCTTGATGGCGGCCAGGTTCTCCGGGCTGACCGGCAGCTTTCCGCGGACCTCGGGTTTGAAGGTCAGGACCGCTTCGCCGATCGGCGGGTGGATGGAGAGGATGATCTGCGGGCGGTACAGAGTCCCGCCGTTCCCGACCGCGGCGACGAAATCCACCACCTGAAGCGGCGTCACCTGCAGCGAGCCCTGGCCGATCGCCTGGTTAAGCGCGTCCCCGCCGGTCCAATCCACACCCTGGGTGTCGTGCTTCCAGCCGGGATTGGGGACGAAGCCGGCTTCCTCTTCCACAAAGCTGATCCCGGTCTCGGAGCCCAGCCCGAAAGCCATCGCCATGTTCGGAACCAGCCAGGCGTCCTGATAATACAGCGTCAGGCCGATATGCCAGAAGCACGGGTTGCAGGAGCGCTCCAGGCACTGTTCGAGCGTCACCTTGCCGTGCGGCTTCATATCCTTTTCGATCGTCCAGTCCGTGCCGGTGAATCCTTCCAGTTCGGTAAAATAGCCGGTCTGGTCGTTATAAACGGTATCTGCTTCAAACAAGCCGGATTCCAAACCGGCGGCCATGGTAACGATCTTGAACACCGATCCAAGCGGATAAAGCCCGCGCGTCGCCCGGTTGACCAGCGGGTGCCTGGCATCATTAATGATCGACTGAACCAGAGCGCCGTTGTTGAAGGTGCCGTTGGTGCTGTTCGGATCGAACAGGTTGCTGTCGTATCCGGGGCTCGACATCATCGCCAGGACTTCGCCGGTGTCGCGGTTGAGGACCACCGCTGCGCCGGTGAACGGGCCCATCAGCGTCTGCT
>CAZYSF010000013.1:0-2921 GCA_964649635.1 uncultured Anaerolineales bacterium
GTCGATGCTGGGAACCCGGGAATATAAAACCGAGTTTCTCGAGTCGCTTGAAGCCCTCGGCTTCTTCACCCCGGGCGGGACCTGGATGATCTTTTCCCACAATGCCCAGGCGATTTTTCTGGCCTTCGTGATGGGGGCAATCTCGCTCGGGATCATGGGGCTGGTGGTGCTGATGCTCCCGATCGGCGTGATTGCCTTCGCCACCGCGACCATGGCGCGCGGCGGCACCGCGGCCGGATTGTTCCTGCTCGGGTTTGTCCTCCCGCACGGAATCGTGGAAATCCCGGCCATGCTGATCTCCGGCGCGGCCATCCTGCGCGTCGGCAACTGCCTGCTGGCCAAACCGGAAGGGCGCTCGCTCGGACAGATCTGGCTCCAGGCGCTGGCCGATTGGCTGATCGTGCTGCTGGGCGTGGTGCTTCCCATGTTCCTGTTGGCCGCGATTCTCGAAACGTGGGTGACGCCGCTGGCGGCCGCCGAGGTGCTCGGATGGTGAGGCTGGTCATCCTCGGCGCGTCCTGCCTGCTCGCCACCGAAACGCGGCGGCCGACCCACCTGGCCTGCCTGGGCGAGGAACACGGCCTGCTGATCGATTGCGGCGTTTCGCCGCGCGGCCGGCTCGAGGTGCTCGGCGCGGGTGCCAACCGGATCGGGGATGTGTTCATCACCCATTTTCATCCGGATCACGCGGCCGGTTTGACCCTGTTCATGATGGAACTTTGCCTGCGCGGCCGGACGGAACCCATGCGCGTGCATTCATGCGCGGAGAGCATCCGCCGCATCCGCAAGGCTATGCAGATGTACGGATGGAAAAAAATGCCGGACCAGTTCCCGGTGAGTTACCGAACCGTCAAGCGGGGGAAACGCACGCCGGTCCTGGCGAACGCCGAGTTCCGGGTGTTCTCCACGCCGGTGAAGCATGTGGTGCCGACGCTGGGGTTGCGGGTGGAAATCCTCCCCGCCGGGAAAAGCTTCATATACTCGGCCGACACCGAGCCGTCCGCCAATCTGGTCGAGCTGGCCCGGGATGCCGATCTGCTGATCCATGAAGCCACGGGCGCGGGAACAGGCCACTCGAGCGCGGCCCAGGCGGGGGCCGCCGCCCGCGCGGCCGGCGTGCGCCGGCTGCTCCTGATCCACACCGATCCGTATGCGGATGGCGATACCCTGCTCGCGGAAGCCAAGTCGAGTTTTAAAGGCGAGGTCGCGCTCGCCTCGGATAAAATGGAAATCGATTGGTAGAAATCGGATGATGGACTAGGGACGATGGACTATGGTTGACAACGATTGAGAACCCATTCATCGTTGCGAACATCACCGCCTCACCCCCTACCCCTGCACCCCTTCCCCCTCTCCTGGCTTATGCCAGGAGAGGGGGAAGGGGACGGGGGATGGGAGTGAGGCGGTGATACAATAGTCACGGTCCAAGAAAGGCGGCGGTTATGGACAATCCCTCCCCAGTCGACCTCCAGGATTTCCGTTGCGAATCCAGCGATCGCAACACCGGCCCTCTTCACAAGCACGAATACATCACAAGCCGATACGTCTGGATCCATCACACCCACGTGTGGCGTCCGCCGACGGATGTCTACGAGACCGAACTGGCCATCCAGGTCCAGGTGGAAGTCGCGGGGATGGAACACGCGGATATCGCCGTCACGCTCGAGGGACGGGTGCTCCGGATTACCGGGAACCGCAAGGATCACCAGGAACGCAGGGTGTACCACCAGATGGAAATTCACACCGGTGAGTTTCTGACCGAAGTCGATCTGCCGGTCGCGGTGGAACCCGATTACATCCGCGCCCACTATCACGACGGATTTCTGCTGGTCGATTTGCGCAAGCTCCAGGCAACTCCGAATGCGACCTGAGCGGCTGCAAAGCCTAGGATATGGTTAATGCCGGCATCCCGATGGATTAATTCCGCGGAAGAACTCGTAGACCTGCTCGGCGATTCCAATCCCTTCGGGGAACGGCCGGACGAGCCGATGGAGGCCGTCCTGTCGTCGATCGTCGCCGAGGTGAAGGAAGAGACCACCCCCGAAGTTGCCCCCAAACCCGGCGCGCCGGATTCCGAATTCCGCATTCCGGACAACCTGCCGATCCTGCCCCTGCGCGGCGTGGTGGTGTACCCGCAAACCGTCGTGCCGCTGACGGTCGGCCAACCCCGCTCGATCCGCCTGGTGGACGATGCCACGGTCGGGGAGCGCATCATCGGGCTGGTCACCTCCAAAGATCCGGACCTGGCCACGCCCGGCCCGGCGGACCTGTTTACGCTCGGGACGGCGGCGATTGTTCATCGGTTGTTCCGCGCGCCGGACGGGACGATCCGGATTGTGGTCCAGGGGCTTTCGCGCATCCGCATCCTCGAGTACACCGATGAAGAACCGTACCTGAAGGCGCGGGTGGAGCCGGCGCCCGAGACGGTCGAGACGGGGCTTGAGGTTGAGGCGCTCTCGCGCAACGTCCGCGACCAGTTCTCCAAGATCGCGGAACTCATCCCCTCGGTGCCGCGCGAACTGGTGACCACGATCGTCAGCCTGGAGGATCCGCTCCAGGTGGCGTACACCATTTCCAATTATCAGCGCATGGACCTCAACCAGGGGCAGGACATCCTGGAGCTGGATTCCGCCGCCGCGAAATTGAAGCTGCTGGTCGGCCTGCTGACCAAGGAGCTGGATGTTCTGCAGCTCGGGGCGAAGATCCAGGAGGAAGCCCGCTCCGAGATTGAAAAAGTTCAGCGGCAGTATTTCTTGCGCGAGCAGATGAAGGCGATCCAGAAGGAGTTGGGGGAGACCGACGAACAGGCGGCTGAGGTCGAGGAATTGCGCAAGAAGATCGAAGCCGCGGCGATGCCCGAGGAGGCGGCCGGGCAGGCCAAGCGCGAACTCGAACGCCTTGCGAAATTGCCCTCGGCGATG
>CAZYSF010000014.1:0-17201 GCA_964649635.1 uncultured Anaerolineales bacterium
CGAAACCGGAACTTACCGGGGCGACATGGTCGCGGCCGTTAAGCATGGTTTTGAGAAGGTGTATTCGATCGAATTGGGCGCGGACCTGCACCGGCTGGCGCAGGAACGGTTTGCCGCGGATTCGCACGTGACGATCCTGCAGGGCGACAGCGGCGAGGTTCTGAGCGGACTTTTGCCGCGCATCGACCGGCCGGCGCTCTTCTGGCTCGACGGCCACTATTCGGAAGGGGACACGGCGCGCAGCGCGCTGATCACGCCCATCCGACGCGAACTGGATCAGATCCTGGCGCACCCGCTGGCGCGGCGCCACGTGATCCTGATCGACGACGCCAGGCTGTTTACCCGCGAAGACGATTATCCGACGATGGAATCGCTGAACGCAGTCCTTGCGCGCGCCGGGTTCGCACCCGGCCGCGTGCAGGACGATATCATCCGGATCCACCGCTAGCGGGCGGCGATCCGTTTCAAATCCAATCCTGGGGCAGAGGAATCCATGCTTGCGTGGGTCGAATTCGAACGGTTGTCGACAAATGCCGAACGCAGAACCGTTGCGCGCCTGACGACTCCCGAAAAGCTGCAGAGGTTCCTGGATTTAGTGGCGTACCGGTCCGAGGAGATTTACCGCTGCCCGCTGCGAGTCCTGCGCGACGGGCGCGGGCACTGTTACGATGGGGCGGTCCTGGCGGCGATGGCGCTCGAGCGGATGGGACACCCGCCGCGGATCGTGGAGCTTATTCCCAACAAGCGCGACGACGACCACATTATCGCCGTTTACCGGCGCGAGGGCCGCTGGGGCGCGGTGGCGCACTCGAACTTTACCGGCCTGCGCTACCGCGAACCGGTTTTTCACAACCTGCGCGAACTGATCATGTCGTACTTCGAGGAATTCTACAACCTTGCCGGAGAGAAAACGCTGCGCGGCTACACGCTGCCGCTTAATCTCGCAGCCTTCGACCGGGAATGCTGGATGACGCGGGATGCGGCCATGACCGGGATCGCCCGGCGGCTCGATACGGTACCGCGCCGGCGGCTGCTTACGCGCGGGATGGTGCTGAACCTCGCGGAAGTGGATTCGCGCACCCTCCGGGCTGGGCTTTTAGGTTCGGTTAAGTCGGGATTGTATAAACCACATTAATGACGGTCTGGATAATCAATTAGCCACAAAGAGCATCACCCGGGAAAGAATTGCCACAAAGTACACAAAGTACACAAAAAACACATTAGAAAAAATTTGAGTTCTATGTGCCCTTTGTGGCGAAGAAATTTATTAGCCTGGGAAAGGATTGCCACATAGTACACAAAGAACACAAAGAAAAAAAATTTTGAGTCCTTTGTGCTCTTTGTGGCGAAGAAATTTATTAGCCCGGGAAAGAATTGACACAAAGTCCACAAAAAACACATAGTAAAAATTATTTAAGTTCTTTGTACCCTTTGTGGCGAAGAAATTATAATTATCCCGGAAAGAATGGCCACAAAGGACACATAGAACTCAAAGATAAAATAATTAGTGCCCTTTGTGGCCATTATTAATGCCCGTGGGGAGCAAGCATTCCGGGATTAAAAAATGAATTTCTTTATTTGAAGTTTCGGAGAGCCGAAATTGATGAGCAATGCATCGTGCAGACTGGACGCTCGCAGAAACCCGAGTGCTTGAGCGGTATGCTCATCCGATAACATCCGACACGCCTTTAATTCCACAATAAGGTTTTCCTCGACAAGCAAATCCGCATAATAATCACCCAAAACCGTGCCGTCTTCGTCGCGGACTTGGATCGGGCATTGTTGACTTAGCCTGAGCCCGATTTTCCGCAAACGATGAGACAATCCGTTTTCATATACTTTTTCCAAGTGCCCATGCCCCAGATAAATATGCAGGTCATAGGCGATCTGGCGGATGCGATCGCAGAGAGCGAGTAATTCCTTCTCATTTCTGGTATTCATTTATCCCCCCAGGTTATCCTTGTTTTTCTTTTGTGCCCTATGTGCTTTTTATGGTAAATCTTAAGTCCCATGGGTAAAGGAAATATTTGATAAAAACGGTCCTTTTTGAAAAGGTCGCCGTGTGCAATTATCCAGTTCCCACCCCCACTTGCCTCCCCAACGATAGGACATTATACTCAAAGAAATAGGCTGAAAAACAGGCTTTCCCGCTGGCATATCGTTTGCACGGAATCCCGGAATACCGGATTCCCCGCCGTCGAACCGGATGAAATTCCGTCTGGGCGGGGCGGTCGCATTGGCAGAAGGCGGTTACGGCATATGCCCGTTGCGCAGGAAAAATCCGAACCAATCGCCGGCTCCATTGCGGAAGAAATCGCCCACTGGGTCCGCTCCGAACCGGCGCTGGGCTGGTTCGCCGCCCAGGCGTTGTGGATGGCCCAGCCGGCGCTGGAAATATTTTGGCCCCCCGAAAGCATCGCCGCACTCGCCGAGACTCTCGAAGTCCCTCCACCCCCCGCCGGCGGCCTGCCGGGCCATTCCGGGGAAGGGGATAAATAATGGACGCTTATGCGTTGATCGCGTTCTTCCTTGCGCTCGTTCTCGCCGGATTGATCCTGGTCTTCCAGGTGATGATGCGCGGACGGTGGCCGGTGCTGCGCAACCTGCCCGGGTACGAGTCGATCCACTCCGAAGTCGGCGCGTCGGTTGAAGCCGGCACGCGCGTCCACATGGCGTTCGGCGAGGGGCAGATCATCGGCGTCGGTGCGGAGGCGGAACTGGCGGGGCTTGCGGCGCTCGGAAAAATCGCGCAGGCCGCCAGCGTCAGCGACCGCCCGCCGGTGGCGACATCGAGCGACGGGCTGACTTCGCTCCTGGCCCAGGATGTGATGTACTCGACTTACCGGCAGATGCGGGTGGAGGAGCGGTTCGACCACGACCTCGGGCGGCTGGCCGGCCTCGGACCGGCCGGGTATACCGCCGGGGCGATGCTTACGCCGCGCGAGGAGCGGGTTTCGGCCACGTTCCTGATCGGGGCGATGGGCGCGGAAGCCGCGCTGATCGCGGATACGGGCGCCCAACGCGGCAGCGTCACCGCCGCCGTGACCGATCCGGTCGGGCAGGCGGCCGTCTTCGCGACGACGGACAATCCGCTGCTGGGGGAAGAGCTGTTCGCCGCGGGCGCCTACCTGAAAGTCAATCACGCCCATGCCGCCAGCCTGCAGGCGCAGGACGTCCTGCGCTGGGTGGCCATCGCGGCCATCCTGCTCGGCGCGCTGGGTTCGACCTTCCTGGGATTCTTCTCATGAGAATCCGCAACATCATCGGCATTATCGTCGCCCTCTCGGCCGGTTTGCTCACCGCGCTCGGGTACTTCATCCCCTTCCAGCCGCTCAAGGATTTCGCCAACGGCCTGCTGTACATCGCCGTGTTCCTCAGCTCGGTCGCGATGCTGGTCGCCGTGATCAACCTTTCCCGGATCCATATGCGCAAGGCGGTTGCCGGAAAATCGGGCAGTGGATACAGTCTGCTGCTCCTCTTTTCGCTGTGGCTGACCTTTGTGGTCGTCTTTTACGCCCTGCGGTCGCACAACGATACCGTGACGATCTGGATCGTCCGCAACATCCAGCTGCCGCTCGAGGCCAGCCTTTCGGCGCTGGTCGTATTCGCGCTGCTGGTGGGTGGAGTCCGTCTGCTGTACCGCCGGCGCGACCTGATGGCCTACCTGTTTCTCGCGGCGGCGCTGATCGTCCTGCTCGCCGCCGTGCCGCTGCCCGCCCTGCTGGAGGAATGGCTGCAGGGGCCGGATGGAATCCGGCAGGCCGTGGCTTCGATTTTTCTTTCGATCGCAAGCGGCGGCGGCCGGGGCATTCTGCTGGGGATGGCGCTCGGCGCGGCCGCCACCGGATTGCGGATTCTGATCGGGGTGGACCGCCCTTATGAACGGTAAGACGGATGCGCTGCGGATGATTTTTTCCCGCGGAGGCCGGGGCTGATGGCCGATCTGCGCTGCCCGATGTGCGGAAAACCCAATCCGGCGGAAGCGAACGCCTGCCGGTTCTGCGGCGCGCGCCTTAAGCCGATGCAGGCCGGAGGCGCAGCCCCGCCCGCCGCACCGCCGCCCGCCGGCGGTGAAGGCGATGCGGATTGGATGTCGGATTTGCGCGGGGATATGATGCGCAACCGGCCGAAGACATCCATGCTTCCGCCGGAACCGCCCGCGCCGGCCCCGCCGTCCGACGACTGGCTGAATAAAATCGACAACCGGGGCGAAAAAAAATCCTCCGCGCCAACCCGTCACCCCGGCGTATCCTTGGCCGGGGCCGCGCCGCCCTCCGCCCCTCCCGCCAAATTCGAACCACCCACTCCGCCGCCCGCCGCTCTGGAACCGCCGCCGGGAGCGCCGGAACCGCCGGCCTGGCTTTCGAAAGTGCGCGCCCAGGTCTCCTCGGAGCGTCCGTCCGAGCCGCCAAATGAAACCGAGCAGGGCAACGAGGATCCGGTCTGGCTCAAGCGCCTGCGGGTCCGCCGCACCCAGGATGAGCTTTCACCCGCTCCGCCCTCCGCGCCGGAACCCGAACCGGCCGTGCCCGGCGAGCTGCCCGAATGGCTTTCCAAAATCCGCGAAAAGGCTCCCGGCGGCGAAACACCGGATGGCGGAGACCAATCCTACCTGGCATCCCCGCTTGCCGGCGCGGGGCCGGGATCCGAAGCGCCGTCCGCCTCTTCCCCCTGGGGCATTCCGGCGCCCTCGCAAAAACCGCGCGCCAACGAACCCGGCGGCAAAGGGGAAGCCGAACCGGATGTTCCGGACTGGATGCAATATCCGTCCGGCGCCGGCGGAATAACCGCAGCGGAACCGCCGGTTGGAACGCCCGATTGGATGGGGAGCATTGCTTCCGCGCTGGAGGAAACTCCGCCCACACCGCCTTCCACCGGACCGGGAGCAAAACCCCGCGGGACCGGTCCGACGAAAAGGCCTTCCACCAGCAGCCTTATGGGAGGGGCGGGGCCGACAGACACCGGTCCGATGCGCGGATCCGGCATCAAGCGCGGGACCCCGACCGGAAAAATTTTCCCATCGGCGCAGCCTTTCGATGGAGCGGCGCCCCCGCCGGAATCACCGGGAGCATCCGCCTTCGGCCCGGACTGGGAATTCCCGTCCGATGCCCCGACCGAATTTCCATTTCCGAATCCCGCCGCTGATCAGACCGTTCCCTCGGGGTCGGCTGCCTTCCACGGCGGCACCGAACCCATGGTGGCGCCCAGCGGCGAGGAAATGCCGGACTGGCTGGCGGATGCCAAACACGAGCCCGAAGCGCCCGCGCCTGAAATCGAAGAAGAGCCCGCCCTGCCCACGCCGGACCTCAATGAACTTCTGCGACCGGATTCGATGCCCGAGTGGATGAAGAAACCGGCCGGGGCCGGGAAAGGCGAACCACCGGACGAGGCGCCCGCGGCGCATCCGGCCTTGCCGGAAAACCTCGAGCACGCCGAATTGCCGAGGTGGCTGGAGGCCATGCGCCCGATCCAATCGGTGGCAATGCCGACCGAGGACGAGGAACGGGTGGAAAGCGTCGGGCCGCTGGCCGGCCTGCGCGGCGTGCTTACCGCGGAACCGGTGGTGGCGATGCCCCACCGGCCGGGGGTGATGGCCGGGAACATCGATGCCCTTCCGGCCCAAATGGCGCTGACTGAAACACTGCGCCGGCTGCTGATCGAACCCGAGGTGCGCGCGGCGAGCCGGCCGGTGCGCGCCATGCTGCTAACCCCGGTCATCCGCAAGCTGATGTCCGCCGTCCTGATCATCTCATTGTTGTTCCCGATGATGTTCGGCCCGATCTTTTCGAACAGCGTGTACCAGCCGCAGGCAAACATCCAGGCGGGCCAGCTGGTGGAAGCCCTGCCCGCCGACCGGATGGTTCTGGTCGCCCTGGAGTACGACGCGTCTTCGGCGCCGGAGATTGAAACCGGCGCGACGGTGATGCTCGAACACCTTGCCCAGCGGGGGATACCGGTGGTGTTTATTTCTTCGCAGCCCAACGGCACCATTCTCGGGGGCGGGCTGCTTCAACTTAATACCCAGCTGGGCTCCGCCATGCCCGTCCTGGCCGCCGATTTCGGCTACATCCCCGGCGGCGCCGGGGGATTGCGCCGGCTGGGCGGGGATTTGCGGGAAGTCATTAACAACCCGAACCTGGATTGGTCGACGGGGCCGCTCGCGGCGGTTCAGGGGATATCCGATTTTTCCATGATCATGATCTTCGCCGCCAGCCCGCAGTCGGTGCGCAACTGGGTCGAGCAGGTGCATACGGCCGCGCCCAACACCCCGATGATCGCCATGGTCAGCGCGGCGTCGGATGCGCTCGTCTTCCCGTACACGCAGGGCTCGCAGCCGGCGATCCGGGGCCTGGTGACGGGGTACACCGGCGCGCAGGCCTATCGCGCGCACTTTTTACCCGCCACGATAGCAACCCAGGGCGTTTCCGCCATGCGCTGGCAGGCCTTCGCCGGAGGGACTCTGGCGCTGCTGGTGACGCTCGGGGCCGGCATCATCGGATCGCTGATCCTCGGGTTCATCCGCAGAGAACGAAGGGCGGCCGAATGATCGACATCCAACTCGTCGGCGGGATGCTGCTGGGGTTCTTCCTCACGATCGCCATCCTTTCCTACCTGCTGCTGGACGACAACCTGCTCTTCCGGCTCGGCGCCTACGTCCTGGTCGGGGTATCGGCCGGGTACCTGATGGCCGTGATGATGAGTTCGGTGCTGTTCGATCAGTACCTCTCGCCGCTGTTCTACAATTTCACCCTGGATAAAATTCCGGTGCTGCTGATCCTGCTGGTGCTCGGGCTGCTGCTGCTGGCGCGGATGGATCCGCGCGGTTCGGGGATGGCCTTCATCCCGATGGCGTTCCTGGTGGGGGTGGGCGCCGCGGTGGTCGTCGGCGGATCGCTGACCGGAACCTTCCTCCCGCAGGCGCTCGCCGCCGCGGAGCCGAGTCTGCTGCCGGCGGATCTGTGGTCGATGCTGGAAAATTGGTGCGTCCTTCTGGGGACTCTGACCACGCTGGCCTACTTCCACTTCGGCGCCAAGCCGCGCGGCGGAGCCGATCCGACCGCCCCGCCCGTGATCGGGCACGTCATGCAGGTCGGCAAGGTATTCCTCTCGCTTACCCTCGGCGCGCTGTACGCCGGCGCGCTGCTGTCCGCCCTCTCGCTCCTGGTTGAGCGGATCTACTTCCTGATCCAGACCGTCGTCCTGCTGGTCATCGGAGGGACGGTATGACCGACCGGGACATCGGCCGCTCCCAGGCGGATGCGGATTCCCTCCTTCTCATTAACGTCGGCACGACGCACACGCGCGTGTCGCTGATCGACATCGTCGAACGCCAATACCGGATGGTGGCCACGGCCGAGAACGCCACCACCGCGGACGCGCCGTACCTGGACGTGGGCGAGGGCGTGCGGTTCTCCCTGGATAAGCTCGCGGAGCTGGTCGGCTGCGAATTTTTCGACGATACCGGGCAGCTGATCGTCCCCTCGCGCGGAAGCGGCACCGGCGTGGACGCGGTTGTGCTGACCCTATCGCTGCAGGCGGACGTGCGCGTGGCGCTGGTCGGGCTCCTGCCGGACATTTCGCTGCGCAGCGTCCGCAAACTGACGGAATCCGCGCCGGTGCGCGTGGTCGCGGAAGTCTCCCTGGGAGACCGGCGCTCGGACGAAGCCCGCATGGATGCGCTCTGCCAGGCGAAACCGGATTTGATCCTCGTCTCGGGCGGATCCGAAGGCGGCGCTTCCGATGCGGTGCTGCGGCTGATGGAAGTGATCGGCCTGAGCATCTACATGATGCCGTCGGATTCCAAACCGCAGGTTCTGTTCATGGGCAACAGCTCCGTCGCGGCCAAAGTTCAGGACCTCTTGAAAGCGTGCAAGTGCACCGTGACCACCGCCCGGAACATCCGCCCGTCGCTGGAAACCGAAGACCTGGACCCGGGGCGGGTGGCGCTGAACGACATGACCGCCCAGATTTTGCGCGCCCGGCTGGGCGGGATCGAAGGATTGCTTGCGTGGACGGGCGGGGTGCTCACCCCTTCGCCGCTTGGGATGGGGACGATCATCGAACTGATGGCGCGCGGGGCGCCGCCGAAGAAGGGCGCGCTCGGCGTGTCGGTGGGATCGGGGTCGACCACCCTGGCGGCCGGCTTCGGCAACACCCTGGAGCTGTCTGTGCGGCCGGACCTGAACCTGGGGCGCAACGCCCCGCATCTCCTCGAGCTCACTTCATGGCGGGATGTGGCGCGCTGGCTGCCGATGGAATTTTCCGAAGAAGCGCTGCGCGACTACCTGCACAACAAGGCGCTTTACCCGCAGACGATCCCGGCGACGGCCGAGGATCTGCGGATCGAGATGGCCATCATCCGCGAGGTGATCCGCGCCACGGTGCGGGCCGCGTCGCCCTCCTGGCGGGTTCCCTTTACCTGGCCGTGGGCGGGCGTGCTTCCGCCGGTCGCCTCCGTCACCGGAACCGGATCCGCTTTTTCCAACGTGCCGAGACCGGGCTATGCGGCGCTCATGCTTCTGGATTCGATCCAGCCGCCCGGGGTGACCAGCCTGATCCTGGACGCGCAGAACATGATCTGCGCGCTTGGAGCCGCCGGCCGCGTCAATCCATTGGCGGTTGTCCAAGTGCTGGAATCGCCCGCCTTCCCGCGGCTCGGAACCGCCCTCTGCCCGGTGGGGAAATCCCACACGGGGGATCCGGTCCTGCGGTACCGGCTGCAATATGCCGACGGGCGGCAGATCCGCGGCGACGTGCGGTTCGGGATGATCGAGGTCGTTCCGCTGCCGCTCGGGCAAAAGGCGCAGATCACCGTCCAGCTGCACCGGCATTTCGACCTTGGGCTCGGCGGATACGGGCAGGGCGGAACCTTCCCCGTCGAGGGCGGCCTGGCGGGCCTGATCATCGACGCCCGCGGGAGGCCGCTGGTATTCGAATCCGATCCCGCCAAAAACCGGAAACTACAGGATGACTGGCTGGCCCAGATCACGGCCTAACGGCAGAATATGAACCTACCGCATCAAACCCACGTTTCCCTCCTGGTTGTCATCCGCCGCGCGCGGGTGCTCCCCGCGCGCGGATCGATCATCGTGCGGATGAACCAGAAGGTTTCCCCGAGCGATGTGATCGGGCGGACGACGCTCGCGCCCGCGCACTACCTGTTCGACATTGCGCACGGGCTCGGGCTGCCCCCGGCGAGGGCGGACCGCTTCCTGCGGCGCGAACTGGACGAAAAGGTGACCGGCGGGGATATTCTCGCCGGGCCGGTGGGCTGGATGCGGCGGGTGGTGCGCGCGCCCGAGGAAGGCCGGGTCGTCCTGCAGGGCGACGGGCGTTTGCTGTATGAGGGGCTGGGGGAGGGATTCGAATTGAAGGCATCCCTTCCGGGCACGGTGATCGGGGAGGAGCCGGATATTTCCGCGACGATCGAGACCGCCGGCGCGCTGGTGCAGGGGATCTGGGGCAACGGACGCCAGGAATTCGGGGTGCTGCGCATGACCACGCAGAACAGCGCGGGCGTGCTGGGCACGGCGGACTTGAACATCGAAATGCGCGGAGCGGTCGCGGTCGCCGGGCGGGTGGAGGAACCCGGCATTTTCCACAACCTGGCGGCGCTGCCGGTGCGCGGCCTGATCTGCGGCAGCATGCCTTCCGCCTGCATTTCCGCCGCGCAGGCCGCCGAGATCCCGGTGATCCTGACCGAGGGGTTTGGGAAGATCCCGATGAACAGCGCGATCTTCGAATTGTTCGCCACGAATGTGGGCAGGGAGGCCAGCCTCAACGCCCAGCAAACGGACCACTGGAAGGGGTTGCGCCCGGAGGTGATCATCCCGCTCCCGGCGGTGGGCTCGGCGGATGTGCCGGCGGAGGCTGTACAATTGGTGGTGGGCCGCCGGGTGAGAGTCCTGCGCGCGCCGTACGCCGGACGGGAAGGCTCGGTGGTTTCCCTGCCCGAGGGGTTGGTGCCGATCGCGAACGGGATCCGGGTGCCGTGCGCAGACGTGGAACTTGGGGAAACCGGGTTGGTGCGCGTGCCGATCGCAAATTTGGATATACTGGAGTAGGGGTCGCGGGCGGTGACGCCCGGGCTGTCCACAGGAGAAGATCCAATGACCGAAGACATGGAGATGGGCGCACCGCCGCCGGAGGAATCCGGCAACCGGATGTTCCTGATCGGGGCGATCATACTGGGCGGCGTATTTGTGCTTGCCCTGATCGGCATTTTTGCGCTGTATTTCCTGACCCAGGGCGGGCAGCCTGCCGCGCCCCAGCCGCAGGACCTGACGACCACGGCGGCCTTCCAACAGGGAGCGACTCAAACGCTGAACGTCCAGGGAACCCAGACCCGGGTGGCGATCGCCATTCAAACCGCGGTGATCACCTATACTCCCTCGCTCACGCTGACCCGGACCTTATCCCCGACCCTGACGCCCACCCCGGTCGTCTTCTCCACCATCTCGATGGCCAGCGAGACTCCGACCCAAACCCAGACCACCGCGGGCGGGGCGCAGGCGGCGACCAGCACGCGGACAACCGCGGCCGGTCCGACCCGCACGGCGACCCGGACCTCGGCAGCGGGCCTGCCGGCGACCGGATTCGGGGACAGCGCGGGTTTGCCGGCGCTGCTGCTCCTGGGCACAGGCAGTCTGTTTGTCATCATCCTGGCGCGCCAGCTGCGGCTCGGCCGGGTGCGGCGGTAAATCAAAACCTTTTACCGCAAAGTCGCTAAGAACGCGAAGAAAAGCAAAGTAAAAATGGATAATTCTTTGCGACCTTAGCGGCTTCGCGGTGAAAAGGTTTTACAGTGGTCGGCCTTCATCGGCCGGCCCTTTTTTTTACGGCGCGCGGATTCCGCGATATAATGCCACCTGCAAAGGCGATGATGGAAACGAGTAAGCCGCATCCCGCCGACCAGCGAGCCCGCACAAGGTGCAAGGCGGGCGCGGCAGAGCGGTTGAAAATCCTTCCGGAGCCGCAGGCTGAGGGGTTCGCCCCAAGCCGGGCCGGGTCCGCCCATCCGTTACCCTGGGCGCGGGCAGAAGGTTGCCTGGAGAAGCGCCCTCCGCCAAGGGGGGAATCAGGGTGGCACCGCGGGTCTTCCCGTCCCTGTTTGTTGGGCGGGTTTTTTATTTTCTGGAGAAAAACCTTTTTACCGCAAAGACGCCAAGGTCGCAAAGGTTTTTTTATAAAAATCTTAGCGCGCTTTGCGACTTTGCGGTAAAAGGGTTTTCAGAGAGGTCATTATGTTCGAACCTGTTCCGACCAAACCCGATTTCCGCAAGCAGGAAGAAGCGATCCTCAAGTTCTGGAAGGAGCGCGAGATTTTCCGGCGCTCGGTGGAGGACCGCAAGGGCGGCACGCCGTACGTGCTGTTCGAGGGGCCGCCGACGGCCAACGGCCGGCCGGGCGTGCATCATGTCCTGGCGCGCGCCTTCAAGGATCTCTTTCCGCGCTACCGCACGATGCGCGGCTGTTACGTGCTGCGCCGCGGCGGCTGGGATACGCACGGCCTGCCGGTGGAGATCGAGGTCGAAAAGGAACTGGGCTTCGAGCACAAGCAGCAGATCGAGGAATACGGGATCGCCAAGTTCAACGAACGCTGCAAAGCCTCGGTCTTCCGCTACATCCGGGATTGGGAGCGCCTGACCGAACGGATCGCCTATTGGACCGATCTGGAAGACGCCTACATCACCTACACCAACGAATACATCGAATCGGTCTGGTGGATCCTCAAGAATTTCTGGGACAAGAATCTCATCTATCAGGGTTTTCGAATCGTCCCCTACTGCCCGCGCTGCGGCACGCCGCTTTCCGACCACGAAGTGGCGCAGGGCTACCGCGAGAACACGCCCGACCCGTCGGTCTTCGTGCGCTTCCCGCTCAAGGACGATCCGAAAACCGCTTTCCTGGTCTGGACCACCACGCCGTGGACGCTGCCGGCGAACGTGGCGGTGGCCGTTCACCCGGATGTGATGTACGCCAAAGTGGAGCGGAAAACCGCGGCCGGGGAAAAGGAATACCTGATCCTGGCGCGCGACCTGGTGGAAAAAGTGTTCGCCGGTGAAGAAGTGAAGATCGTCGGGGATTACAAGGGCAAGGAGCTCTCGGGCTGGAAGTACCGGCCGCTGTTCACCTTCCTGCCGCTCGAGAAGCAGGCCCACCGGGTGGTGCTCGGCGGATTCGTGACCGTCGAGGACGGCACGGGCGTGGTGCACCAGGCGCCGGCCTTCGGCGCGGAAGACATGCAGATGTCGATCGAGAACGATCTGCCGGTGCTGATGACCGTCGACGAATCCGGCTGCTTCATCCCGGCGGTGACGCCCTGGAAGGGGATGTTCGTCAAGGATGCCGACCCGCTGATCATCGCGGACCTGCAAAACCGCGGATTGATGCTGCGCCACGGGATCATCCACCACACCTACCCGTTTTGCTGGCGGTGCGACACGCCGCTCCTCTACTACGCGCGCAGCACATGGTACATCCGCACCACGCAGTTCCGCGACCGGATGACCGAGCTGAACGGGACGATCCACTGGTACCCGGAACACATCCAGGCCGGGCGCTTCGGCAACTGGCTGGCCAACAATGTGGATTGGGCGCTCGGGCGCGAACGGTACTGGGGCACGCCGCTCCCGGTGTGGGAGTGCGCGGACTGCCACTTCCGGGAGCTGATCGGCTCGGTCGAGGAGCTGGTGAAGAAATCCGGAGTGGACCAGGCCGGGCTGAATTTGCACCGGCCGTACGTGGACGACTTGCATTGGGAATGCCCGAAATGCAAGGGGCGGATGAACCGCGTGCCGGAACTGATCGACTGCTGGTTCGATTCGGGCGCGATGCCGGTGGCGCAGTGGCACTACCCGTTCGAAAACAAGGAAATTTTCAAGACCCAGTTCCCGGCCGATTACATCTGCGAGGCCATCGACCAGACCCGCGGCTGGTTCTATTCGCTGCACGCGATCAGCACCCTGCTCATGGACAGCGTCTGTTATAAAAACGTGATCTGTTTGGGGTTGATGCTCGACGGGGAAGGCCGCAAGATGTCGAAGCACAAGGGCAACGTCGTCGACCCATGGGAGGTTCTGGAAGCGCACGGGGCCGACGCCTTCCGCTGGTACCTCTACACCGCCTCGCCTCCGGGGCAGGAGAAGCGATTCTCGACCGACCTGGTGGGCGAGGTGATCCGCACCTTCACCCTGACGCTGTGGAACGTGTATTCCTTCTTCGTCACCTACGCCGGCCTGGACGGCTGGAAGCCGGATGAGGCGCTGACCAACCTCGCGACGCTCGGGCACCCGACCGGCGGGCGGACTCAGCGCGCCTACACCGCGCTGGACCGCTGGATCCTCTCCGAGCTGCACAGCCTGGTGCGGCAGATCACCCAGGCGATGGAAACCTACGACGTGGTGGGCGCGACGCGGCCGATCGAGACGTTTGTCGACCGGCTCTCGAACTGGTACCTGCGCCGGAGCCGCCGCCGCTTCTGGCGGACGGGGGGCAAGAGCCCGGCGGAGGACGCGGATAAGAACGCCGCGTACGCCACACTGTACGAGTGCCTGGTGACTCTCGCGCGGCTGCTCGCGCCGAGCATGCCGTTCCTGGCGGACGCGTTTTACCGGAACCTGGTGCTCGGCGTGGATCCGGACGCGCAGGAATCGGTGCATCTGACGACCTGGCCGGAGCCCGACCGGGCGATGATCGACGACAAGTTGAACGAGGAGATGCGCCGGGTGCTGCTATGGGCGTCGCTCGGGCATGCCGCGCGCAACAAAGCAAACCGCAAAGTGCGCCAGCCGCTGGCGGAAGCCGCCTTCGCCGTCACTTCGGCCGAGGACCGGCGGATCCTCGAAAAATACGGCGACCTGCTGGCCGACGAACTGAACGTCAAGAAGATCCGGCCGCTGGACGCGGCGGGTGAGGTGGTGGCCTACACCCTCAACCCGCTGCCGAAAGCGCTCGGCCCCAAGCATGGGGCGCTCTTCCCGAAGGTGCGCGCGGCGCTTTTGGCGCTGGATGCGGAAGCCGCCGCCTCAATCCTGCTTTCCGGAAAATCCGTGAAAGTGAAAGTGGATGATGTGGAGGTGGAGGCGGGCCCCGGGGAAGTGGAAGTCCGGATGACCGCGCGCGAGGGATTCGCCGTCGCGCCGGAAGGGGGCGACCTGGCGGCGCTCGCCACCGAACTCACCCCGGCGCTTATCCGCGAGGGCCTGGCGCGCGAATTCGTCCGCCGGGTTCAGGACCTGCGCAAGACGGCGGACCTGCAGATCTCGGACCGGATCCGGATCTTTTACACCGCCTCGCCCAAACTGGGGGAAGCCGTCCGGCAGCATACCGATTACATCACCTCGGAAACCCTGGCGGCGGCGCTGACCGAAGGACCGGCGCCCAAGGGCGCGCACACAGCCGCGGATGAGTTCGACGGCGAGACGCTGACGGTGGCGCTGGAGAAGGCGGGGTAGGGGCGTGGGGTAGAATCAATCATTAAGGCGTCATTGCGAGCGACCGAAGGGAGCGTAGCAATCCCCTTCTTCTGTCAAAACAGGAGATTGCTTCGTCGCTTCGCTCCTCGCAATGACTCTCGGCGATATACCAAAGGAGTACTCCCTTGCTGAAAGTCCGCAACTACATTCTGCTGGCCATTCTCGCCGGAGCGGTGCTGATCCTCGATCAAACCACGAAAGAACTCGTCCGCACCCAGCTTGCGCTGGGGGAGATCTGGATGCCGATCGAAGCGCTCCGCCCCTACGTGCACATCGTCCATTGGACGAACACCGGCGCCGCATTCGGGATGTTCCAGCAGGGCGGGATGGTGTTCACGATCCTGGCGTTCATCGTTTCCGGGGCGATCATCTGGTACTACCGCGATTCCGACACCGCCACCTGGCCGGTGCGGATCGCGCTCGGGCTGCAGCTGGGCGGGGCGCTGGGGAACCTGGTCGACCGGCTGACCCAGGGGACCGTGACCGACTTCATCTGGTTCGGGTTCTTCCCGGCGGTGTTTAACGTGGCCGACGGGGCGATCTCGCTGGGTGTGGCGCTCCTGATGCTCGACATCCTCCTCGAATATCTCCGCAACCGGAAAACGGCCGCGGCCGCGGCGGCGGCCGTCCCGCCTCCGGCCCCGCCGGAAAAAGTGTGAACGAGGAACTCCGCGCGCTCACGGCGGATGCCGAGGGGGAACGGCTGGACCGTTTTCTCGGGCGGGAGCTCGCGGACCACTCACGCACCTCCCTGCAAAAACTGATCGAAGAAGGTTTCGTGCAGATCAACGGAAACCCCGCGATCAAACCCGCGCTGCGGCTGGCGGAGGGCGACGCGGTTTCCGTGCGCATACCCCCGCCGCCGCCCTCGGAAGTGGAACCGGAACAAATCCCGCTCGCGATCATCTTTGAAAACAGCGACCTGCTGGTGATCGACAAGCCGGCCGGGATGGTGGTGCATCCGGCGGCCGGCCACCAGCGCGGAACGCTGGTCGGCGCGGTGCTGGGGTACGCGCCCGAAGTGGGCGCGGTGGGAGAGATCGAGCGGCCGGGCATAGTCCACCGGTTGGATAAAGACACCTCAGGGCTGATCCTGGTGGCGAAGAACGCGGAAGCCCAGCGGTTCCTGCAGGAGGCGTTTGCCCAGCGCACGGCGGAGAAGACATACCTGGCGCTGGTGGCGGGCAGCCCGCCGACGCCCGAGGGGCGGATCGAAACGGATATCGGGCGCGACCCTTCCCACCGCCAGCGGATGTCGGTGGTGCCGCCCTCGCGCGGGCGCGCGGCGGTGACGGTATTCCAAACCCGCGAACGGTTCAAGGACCACACCCTGCTCGAGGTGCATCCCCTGACCGGGCGCACGCATCAGATCCGGGTGCACCTGGCGTACATCGGCTGCCCGGTGGCGGGGGACGGGGTCTACGGTAAACACGCTTCGGGTCCCCCCAGGCGAAGCGGAAAGAAACGCCCCTCCCCTCACCCCCCGGCCCCCTCTCCCAATTTACATTGGGAGAAGGGGGGAAGGCAGATGCTGCACGCCTGGCGGCTGAAGATCACGCTGCCGGACGAAACGGCGCCGCGCGAATTCGAGGCGCCGCTGCCGGGGGATTTTCTGGAAATGCTGGAGCAACTCCGAAGGACGGTTGGGGAATCGCCGACCAGCAGGAACATCTCCCCGCCGGGTCCGGCGAATAACCGGAGTTCGGCGGCGATGCTCACATCCTTAAAGAGCAGCACCGTCGGCGCGGACCAGGCGGCCTCGGAGAGGATCGCGGCTGCCAGCGCCGCCAGGCGCGCTACTCCTAAAGAGCCCTACGGCTGCCACACCGGGGAATCTTCTATCCCCGGATTATCGGTCAGCCGCTGGATGTTCGAGCCGTCGGTATTCATTATATAAATTTCGAATACGCAATCGGATGTGCAGGTCACGGGGTTGGCCGAATTGCGGGTGGATACGAAAGCAATTCGTGTCCCGTCCGGAGACCATACCGGCGACCAATCCTGAGCCGGGTTATTCGTAAGCCGCCGGACGTTCGAGCCGTCGGCATCCATGACATAGATGTTGTGCCGGCCATCACGGTCGGACGAGAAAACGATTTGCCTACCATCCGGCGACCAGGCGGGTTGAAAATCCCATCCACTGCCGTTGGTCAACCGCACGAGGTTGGATCCATCGGATTCCATGGCCATGATTTCACTGTTGCCAAAACGACCGGATGAGAAGGCGATGCGCGATCCATCCGGAGACCAAGCCGCTTCCGAATCCAAGGAAGGATTATCGGTTAATCGGCGGACATTCGAGCCGTCGGAATCCATGACATAGATTTCAAAGCTGCATAGGGTTACGCACGCCGATTCATGCTCCGATTCGCGGTTGGATTCAAAGGCGATGAATCGGCCGTCCGGCGACCACACCGGATCGGAATCCTCCGCGGGGCCTTCGGTTAATCTGGTTTTCCCCGATCCATCGGCATTTATGATGAATAAATCCGAGCCGACGACCCAGTGGGATGAGAAAGCTATCCGCTTGCCGTCCGGCGAGAAGGAAGGATTGAAGTCGTTCCATTCGCCGTCGGTCAACCGAATGAGATGCCTTCCAATGGTATCCAGCGTATAGATATGCCACCAATCCATGTCCGCGTATGCAACGGCCATCAATCCGCCGCCCCCGCCGAGTGTTGTGGGCGTTGGGGAAAAGGTCGGGCTGAAGGTGGAGGTTGCGGT
>CAZYSF010000015.1:0-3669 GCA_964649635.1 uncultured Anaerolineales bacterium
CGATCCCGGCGGCCTGCAGCGAACGGCCCACCGCACCGAGAGCGGCTTCCACCGCCTGCTTCACGGCGATGGCATCCGAATTTCCTTCCGCGGCGGTGAACTGCAATTCCACGGCCTGCCCGCTCGCGCGCGCCTCTTCCAAACCCGCGGGGATGACCAGGATTGCCGGAGCTTCCCGTTCTTTGAACCGGGCCTCGGCAACGTCCAGATCAGTCAATTCCACCCGCACCGTCGCGGATGAATCGAGCGCCGAGATCAGATCCCGCGCCAGTTCCCCGCCGTCCTGATCGACAACCAGGATCGGGATCCGCGAGTCACCGCCGGATCCGTAAGCGGAACCGGCCCCGAAGCTGATCACCAAGGTAAACACGACCGGAAGGACGAGGAAGAAGATCCATTCCCCCCGCGAAGCAAACCGGACAAGCGTATCCTTCCAGGCGATGGCAAGTATTTGTTTCATTTCCTATCTCCTTTTCGAACCCTGTTTCCGCCGGTTAACGCTCGCCGGCTTAACCCCGGGGCTGACTATCCCCGCAGAATGCTGCGGCGCCGTAAAATCCAAACCGAAGCCAGGAACAGCACGGCCGCCATGATCAGGAGGCCGGCCAGAATCCCTGCGATCTGCGGCAGGCCGTCTCCCATTCCCAGCGCGACAAATCCGTCGAGCCCCCACGCGTTGGGCGTGATCTTGCCGATCAGGCGGAACCATTCCGGCATTCCCGACACCGCGACAAAATTCCCACCCAGGACGCCGAAGGTCAGCATCATCGCCGATCCCACACTGGTCACCTGGCCCGGGGTGCGGGCCAGCGCAGCCAAAAGGATCCCCCAGCCGGTCGCGGCCGCGGCCAGGACGGCCACCAGCGCCGCCAGCGCAAGCGGGTCCCCGAAGGTCACGCGGAATAGGACGGCGTTGATCACGATGAGAATCGCCATTTGCGCAAACGCCGTGAGGTAAATCCCGAGCATCTTCCCGCCCAGGATCTCGGCTTCCCGGATCGGCGCGCTGGAAAGGCGGGCCAGCGTGCCGGTGCTCTTCTCCTCCAGGAGGCTTTTGCCTCCCAGCGAGACGGTGAACATCAGGAAGAAAATTGCCATTGACGGGGCAAAATAAGCCATCGGATCGAATTCCACTTCCCCGGCGGTTGATTCTTCAATGGATACCAGCCGGACCGGCACCCCGGAATCCGTTCTCGTCGCAGCCCGCTCCCCCACCGCCAATCCGGTTTCCTGCGCCTGCGCCGGGGTGATGATTCCCGCGCCGATCATCTGCTCCACCGCCACCTGGCCGCTGATGCGCCCCAGTTCGACCTGCTGGACGAAGGATTCCACGATTGCCGTGACCACCTGGGCGGAGACTTCGCGTTCGGGGTTGGCATACACTTCGATCCGCTCGGCGTCCGACGGCTGCGTCCCGCCGGTGACCGCAGTCGAAAATCCGGCCGGGATGATGACCGCTGCGGCGGCTTTATTTGCGTCCACCAGGGCGCGGCCCGATGCAACGTCCGCCGCCGTTTGCGGTTCGAGGAGAGCGGCGAGTCCTTCGGAGGAGAAAGCCTCCGCCAGATTGTTTCCGATTTCCCCGCTGTCCAGGTTGACGATCACCACGGGGATATCCGCCAGGGCCGGCCCCGAGGAACCGGAAAGCCGCCCGCTCACCAGCGCCATGCCGAATGTCAACACCACCGGGGCGGCCAGCATCAGGAGCAGGCCCATCCGGTCACGGAAAGCGATGGTCAGATCCTTAAAGGCTATCCGAAATGCTTTCATGTCCGTCTCCTAATCCCGCAGCGCGCGGCCGGTGAGGTGCAGGAAAACCGCCTCGAGGTTGGGTTCGCGGACGTCGATTCCGATCACTTTGACGCCGCGCGCGTTGGCCACGCCGATCACCTCGGGCAGCGAAGCATTGGCGTTGTCGGCCACAATGAGCACGGTGTGATCCTCGGCGCGCGCGCTGCGCACGCCCTTCACCTTACCAAGCGCCTCGGCCAGTTCCGGCCCGGCGTGCTCGGAGGCGATCTTAAGCTCGATCTCGTCCCGGCGGCCGATCAGCCGCGTGAGTTCATCGAGCGTTCCGAGGGCGATCAGCTTGCCGTGGTCGATGATCCCGATCCGCTGGCTAAGCTCCTGGGCTTCTTCCATGTTGTGGGTGGTGTAGAGGACGGTCATCCCCTGCGCGTTGAGCGCCTTGACCATCTCGAGGATGTTGCGCCGGCTTTGCGGATCGATCCCGACGGTCGGTTCGTCGAGGAAGACGAGTTTGGGTTCGTGCAGGAGGCCGGCGGCGATGTTGATCCGGCGCTTCATCCCGCCGGAATAGGAATCCACGCGGTCGTTCCCGCGGCCGGCGAGCCCGACGGTTTCCAGGATCGCGTCGATCCGGCGGGCGAGGTCCTTCCCGCCCAGGCCGTACATCGAGCCCCAGAAGCGCAGGTTTTCCCGCGCCGAAAGGGTTGGATACAGCGCGATGTCCTGCGGCACGATCCCGATCGTGCGTTTGACCGCTTCCGGGTCGGTGCGGATCGAGTGTCCGTCGATGGTTGCGTCGCCGCCGGTCGGCATCAACAGGCAGGATAGCATCCCGATCGTCGTGGTTTTTCCGGCGCCGTTCGGCCCGAGCAGGCTGAATACTTCCCCGCGCCGGACTCCGAAGGAAACGCCCCTGACGGCGGGTTCGGCCGCGCCGGAATATTGCTTAACAAGATCTTGGACTTCCAGAATGAGCGACATGGGACCTCCCGATATTGGACTTGTCTCAATATACGTCCCGCGTGCGTATCGCGCATCGGTTGGATGAGCTATTGGGGGTCACATCCTGGAATGGGCAGAGGTCACACGGGGGAGTGTGACCGGGTCATATTCTTCTGGCCTCCCATGGATCGTCTCGGTCCTCTCCCTCTTCCTGCTCGCCACTGTCCTAACCCCTCCCCTCGCGCCGCTCGGAGACATGCTCTCCCCGCCTCGCCTCGGGAAGGGACTCCAGTCATCGGTTGTTCACTCCGTGACCCTCGAATCAGGTTTCCTTCCCGCGTCTCTGTCCCAACCCCCTCTCCCCGCCTCGCCTCGGATGAACGCCGAGGCTTCGGCACCCCTCTCCCCCTTCTCCCTTCGCTCCGCTCAGGGACAGGCCCTTAAGGGGAAGGGGGAGAGGGGTCGGGGGTGAGGAGGCTAGGACAGGATGCGATACAATTCCCAAATCATCAATCCAAAGGGGGATTATATGAAACGTCATATGCATTCTATACAGGGAATAGCGGATGGAAAGTATCGAGAAGCCCGGCGGCTGCGTCAGGAAATGACCGATTCGGAACGGTTATTATGGGCACGTTTGAGGAGAAACCAGATAAACGGATTGCACTTCAGGCGCCAGCATGTGCTTTATGGCTTTATCGTCGATTTCTATTGCATGAAATTAAAATTGGCCATTGAAGTGGATGGCGGAATTCACAATAACCAATCAGAACAGGATTTTATTCGCGATGAAATCCTGATATCCCATGGTATTCGAGTTTTTCGAGTTGCCAATGAAAGAATAACCGCTTCAATCAATGATGTGATTCTGGATATTTTGAAAATACCCAGCCAGAAAGTAATTGATGTCGATAATGGAAAATGATCTGCCCCCTGTAATCCCTCTCCCCCTTCCCCATAAGGGGAAGGGGGAGAGGG
>CAZYSF010000016.1:0-11072 GCA_964649635.1 uncultured Anaerolineales bacterium
AGCGCCTTGGGGGTCAGCGTCAACACGTTTCCCGCCAGCGCCGCCCGCCGCGCGCGGCGGTCCAGCACCAGCCCGGCGGAGGTGATTTTCCAGGCTGAAGATAATGCCACGGGCGAACCCTGCGCGCGCCGTAGAACCGCCCGGACGCGGGCCAGGAGCTCGCGCGGATCGAACGGCTTGTTCAGGTAATCGTCCGCGCCTTCCTCAAGCGCCATTGCGCGTTCGCCGGCCTCTCCCACCTGGGTCAGCAGGATGACCGGGGTGTGGTTTCCCTCGGATCGCAGCGTGCGCAGCACGGCCCGCCCGTCCATCTCCGGCATCAACACATCCAGGATGACCAGCTCCGGCTGGTTTTTCGCGACCGCCTCGAGCGCCTGTTTGCCGTTGGAGGCGCATTGGACCGCATAACCGGCGCGCTCCAAAAAGGCGCTCAGGTGCTCCGTGATGGACGGCTCATCATCGACCAGAAGAATCTTGGGGATTGTCGGAGGCATGCACTCACCGTCCTTGGCTCGGGAAGGATGGGATATATCATACTGAAATCGCGGGATTCTGTCATATCGCCCTTTGGAGGAGAGGCCCCGCACCCTTAGGGTGGCGAAAGGTACCCGGCACCCTAAGGGTGGCGAAAGGTACCCCGCACCCCAAGGGTATTTCCGGCGCTTGGATTACAATACGATTAGCGGATGGATCGATGGGTTCTGGATCCGCCGGAGAATCCCGCTAGATATGCGATTAGGAGGATCCATGCGTCACATTAAACCGATTGCGTTTGGTGCCCCGTTTCTTTTCCTGATCCTTTGCACGTCATGTCAGACTGCGGCCGGCACTAAAACATCCACCATTGCTGCGGGCGGCAATCAGACCTGCATTCTGGAATCCGGCGGTGTGAAATGCTGGGGAAGGAACAACGCCGGCCAGCTCGGGGATGGTACAAGCGAGGACCGCAATTCCCCGGTGGCGGTCACCGCCGTTCCCGATAAGGTTACGGCGATCGCCATGGGGTATATCCACACATGCGCCATTACGGAATCGGCGGATGTGTTCTGCTGGGGAGGCCAGCCGGCGGACCAGTCCCGAATCGGATCGGATTCAGGTTTCACGGCGGTGAGCGTCGGTTCCCTGCATTCCTGCGCCTTGACCGCCCAGGGCGGCGTGAAGTGCTGGGGCGCCAACAACTTCGGTGGATTGGGCGATGGAACCACCGAGGAGCATCTTTCACCGGTCGATGTACTCGGTCTAACCGGTGTCACCTCGGTCGCGGCGGGCGGCAATTTCTCATGCGCGGTGGAGAAGGGCGGCGTCCAGTGCTGGGGATCCAATAATTCAGGCCAGCTCGGCAACGGCGGCTATGAAAGCAGCGCCAAACCCATCGTTATCCCCGGTTTGAATTCCGGAGTCGCATCGATCTCCGCGAGCGTGTTCCACGCCTGCGCGGTGAAAACCAGCGGGGAAGTGTGGTGTTGGGGCGAGAATTTTGCCGGGGAGCTGGGTGATGGAACCAATCAAAACAATCCGGTCCCCGTCAGGGTTATCAACCTGGAGGATGGCATCCAATCCATCGCCGTCGGCGGCAGCCATACTTGCGCCTTGACCAAAGCGGGCGGCGTGAAATGCTGGGGTGGCAATGCCAGCGGGCAGTTGGGCGACGGGACAACGACCGACCGGAATTCACCCGCGCAGGTAACGGGGCTGTCCGGCGTCGTGGCGATTGCCGCCGGCGGCAGCCATACCTGTGCGGTGCTCAGCAGCGGAGCGGTTAAATGCTGGGGATTGAACGAGAATGGCCAGCTCGGGAACGGATCCAATACGGATAGCAACGTCCCGGTTGATGTGCGGATGTAGCCATCCATACCTGTATATTAATTAAAAAATCGGCCGGATCCTCGAAGGATCCGGCCGATTTTTATTTTCGGAAGGGAGTTACGCCGTCGGTAAATAGCGCTTGAAAGCTTCCATCTGATGCAGGACAAGTTCGGCTCCCAGCGCCAGGCAACCGACTGGTTCCTCGGCCAGGTAAGCGGGAATCCCGGTCGCGTCGGTCAGATAGCGGTCCACCCCGCGCAGAAGCGCGCCGCCGCCGCACAGCATGATCCCGCGGTCGATGATATCCGAAGTCAGCTCGGGCGGGGTGCGTTCGAGGGTGGCCCGGACGCAGCCGACGATTTCCTCGAGCGGTTCTTCCAGCGCTTCCACCACGTCCGCGGTGGAGACGCTGACGGTGCGCGGGAGGTTGTTGACCTGGTCGCGGCCCTGGATTTCCAGGTTCTCGTTCGGTTCGATCGGAGCGGCGGCGCCGATCCGGAGTTTTATTTCTTCGGCGACCATATCGCTCACCACCACGCCGTATTTGCGGCGGATGTAGGCGGCCAGCAGCTCGTCCAGACGGCGGCCGCCGACCCGCACGGTGTTGGCCACCACCGGGCCGTTCATCGTGATCACCGAAGCTTCCGCCACGCCGCCGCCCAGGTACACCACCATGTTTCCGGACGGGGTGGATATCGGCAGCCCGGCGCCGACCGCGGCGGCCAGCGTGCGCGTGACGAGGAAGACTTCCCGGCAGCCGGCGCGCAACACCGCTTCGCTTGCGGCCCGGCGTTCGACGCTGGTGATCCCGTGCGGGACGGTCACCATTGCGCGCGGCTTGAACGGGCTGAAGGTGCCGCATACCTTGCGGATGAACCAGGTCAGGAGCACCTGCGCCACTTCGAAATCGGCGATCGCGCCGTACTGCAGCGGATGAACGACTTCGTATCCTTCCGGGACCCGGCCGTACATGTGGCGGGCCTGCTCGCCCACTTCCACCACTTTCTGTTCATCCATGTCGATGACCACCATCGTCGGCTCGGAAAGGACGATTTGACCGCCCTCGGCGATGATGGTGTTGACCGTTCCCAGGTCGATCCCCAATTCCTTATAAAATAACGCCATAGGATATTTGACTCTCTCCCAGCGGTAAAACAGGTTGTTTTCTTGAGTCCGGGGGATAATTGTACCCTAATAGACCAAGGCGGATGCGGAGGCGATACGCCGATTGGCCATTCGACCGCCTCGGCCTGGAAACCGCGCCGGTTTCCTCGGTCCATTGCGGCCGGTCCGGCCGGCATTGGGGCGATTATGAGAGTCCGGTATATCCTGATTTGATTAACGCGGCGCTTTTTGCGCTGCTGCCTTCCTGCGGCCCTGGACGGCTCCTTCGAAAGGATTGGGCCTGTAGAGGGAATCATCATCCGGCAAATGTGCGGTCCGGATAGCGGCCGCCGAAACCCAAAACGGTTTTTCGGCCCATGGAATCCATGATCTCCACTTAAAAAACGGCTGTGCATTCGGCGGCTTCAGATTATCCTCCTAATAAACGGCGGGAGAGAAATAATCCATGCCGCCAACAGCGAAATGGAAAAAACCATTACGGTCGTGATCGGTATGGAAGCCAACGGAAAATTGGCAAACGGACTAAGCTTCAGATAGTTGATGATTTCGAGGAAGATCGGATGGATAAGGTAGACTCCCAAGGTCAACGACGCGATTTTTCGTTCGGTGCGTTCCTGAAAAATCGGTTTTTCCCAAGTTTTTAATAGGTACATGACGCTAATAGACATGGGGATCACCGATATGCTTAAAAAATTAAGAAAATATAATCCCGTGGGCAAATCGGTTTGTAAACTCAGCAAATAGCAGCCTAGCGCCGTCAAGCCGACGGCGGTAACCAGAATCGCCGCGAGGATGCCTTTCGACGGAATCTTGCTGGTCGTCCGAATCATATGACCCATAAAGAAATATGGGATGTAGTAGAGGAAAAAATAACAAAATAATTCCGGTCCGTCGGCAGGGAATGCCGCGTGGTATGCGGCGCTGATCGCGGAAAGTGCGAATGTAACCGCGATGAAAAAGGTGAGTTCTTGAACCGACGAGCGGGCGATCAATTTCCGGAAAAATGGCGTGAAAATATAAAGGCCAATCATCATATACAAAAACCACATATGGATATAGGGCTTTCCGGACAACAGGGAGAGAGCCAACGTATTGAAAGACGGAGGGCTTCCCTTTATAAATCCTTTGATAAACACCCAAAACAAATAAAAAGCGGACCAAAAAAGAATTGGCCAGAAGATCCGTGAAAGGCGTTTGCGATAGAAAGTCGTCGCGTCTTCCTGTTTGCTTTCATCCAGCAGCAAAGCCCCGCTGATCATCACCAATACCGGGACGCACCAACGGGAAACCGAATCGTAAATGTTGCCAATCCACCATGCTCCGGATCCGATATCGTTTTCGAACACAATGCTGGCCGATACATGCAGGAATACAACGGCGCCTACGGCGGCAATTCTGGAATTATTGAGCCAATTAATCATGCGGTCTCCATTCGCCTGCGAAAAGAAGCTGCCTTTACCGCTGCTGATTTGGGTAATAAATAATCCCCCGGCGGAATTGAAAAATATTTATCCGAAAAGAGGGACCGATTGACCCCTCTCCCTCCGTTTCAAAAATCCCTCCAATCGACAACCCGTAAGCGTTACGGGGCAGATCCCCATCCGTTTATGCCATCCTGCGGATGCGGATTTCGATGTTCTTCTCGTCCGCGAGCAGCGCCGTCAGCCGGGTAAGGTCGGTCTCGCCGTAATGGTATGGGTAGAATATGCGCGGGCGGATCATCCGCGCGGCGTCCGCCGCCATTTCCACCGACATCGTATAAGGCAGGTTCACCGGCAGGAAGGCGATATCGATCCTCCCAAGTCCTTTCATCTCGGGAATGTTCTCGGTGTCGCCGGCGATATAGACGCGGCAATCCCCAAAGGAGAGGATATACCCGTTGCCCTCCCCTGGAACGTGGAACGGCTGGCCGTTTGGCCGCTTGTGGACAATGTTATACGCCGGTACGGCTTCGATCGGTATCCCTTCGATTGTCCGTGAACCGTCGTTGCCCATAACGATCCCGCCGGGAAGATTTTCGGCGCAGGCCGCGGTGTACACCATCGCCGTTTTATCCGTTCGTATCCCATCGATGGCCGGCACATCAAAATGGTCCGAATGGTGGTGGGTGACCAGGATCACGTCCGCTTTCGGGAGCTTGGAGTAATCCGCCGCTTGGTTGAAAGGATCCGCATATATTTCCTTTCCGCCGAAAGCAAGCCGCAGGCTTCCGTGCCCCAGAAAGTGAAGGGCCAGTTCGCCCATAGAGGTGGAAAACACATCCTTTTCAAACGCGTTTTCGGTGGACATGGATACTCCTCCATTTCAATGAGCCGTAGAATTGGCGAACGCCTCACCCGGCGGATACGCCGTTATGAAGTCTTGCTTCCCGCCGGGCTAATCCAGATCCAACGCCTCCGCCCGGCGCGGCATCTTCCAGAGGATCAGGGACAGGTTGATCAGCAGAACGACGGTGAAGACCGCTTCGCCGCCCTGAACGGGAAAACTCAACAACCCCCCATCCTGCAGAAGATTGAAGACGAAGTGAAAACCGATCGCCCACCCCAGATTTCCGCGGCGGATCACCGCCTCGCCGAACAGGAGCCCGATCAGAACAGCGTAGAGAACCGCGAACAGGTAGTAATTCGGATTCAGAAAATGGAGGGCGGCATATAGCACCGCCGACACGACCATCGCGGTCCGCACGCCGACCGGATTCTTAAGGATCGAGAGAATGTATCCGCGGAACAGGCTCTCCTCGGTGAAGGCCGCCAGCAGCCAGTAGGCGAGCGCGCCGGCGAAGGGAAGCAAGGATATCCCCCGGCCGATTTCTCCGGGAATAATTTCACCGGTGAGAAATACCATTCCCGCCGCCACCAAACCTATCGATAGGCCTCCCCAAATCAATCCCGCTAGGAGATCTTTCCAAAAAGCCGTTTCCTTGAAGTTGAGGCCGATGGAGGCCGGGGGTTTGCGCGAGATCAGCAATTCCAAGCCGAGCGCCGCGAGGATCGCAAGGTTAAAAGCATATTCCCCGCCTGCCGCGAGGTTCAGCGCGGAGGTAAGCAGGGCGATCAGGATCGTGAAAATGAATGTAAAAGCAAAAACCCGAACAATTTTCCACCCCGACCGTAACTCCTTCCGGTCTGTTAGGAACAGGTTCATATCCGGCTTCTCCAGTGGGCAAATTTGAATATCGGCGCGGGGCACCGGTTCCGCTGCGGGGCCGGCCTGACAAGAACCGGAACGTTATCCGCGGCCGCCGGGCGTTTCAACTTGAACAGGCGAAAGTTCGGATATTGGATGTCATGCTGAGCGCCCCTGGCCCGCAAGGCGGAGCCGGGGCGGGCTTCCCCCCGGGCGATGCGCATCGGTGGTATTCCGATGCAAAGAATTCGCGAGCGGGGGGAGCGAACCATCTGTTCCCGCGTTCCGGGCTCCTTCGCTGCCCCCTGCATCGCATTCAAAACCGCCCAAAGATCACAGTCGGGCAATTGTGCATCGCGAGGTTGAGGCTCAGGTGACCATATTACGTATTATAGCCCTCCATCACATATTTCCGCCGCGACCCATGTCTTGGGCGGCAGCTTGGTGGCCCTGAAATTAATTTTCAAACAGAAATGGAAGGAAATTCCTCGGGGATGAACTTCATTACCGGACCGGGATTTCCGGGGGTGCTGCGGCAACGCTCAGGAACCAATGACCATCATGAAGGACCGGCTCACCGGTAGCAAGGGCAATCCGGGATTGGAAAATCGGGCCCTCCGTCACGACGGTGTGGTATTCGCCCGCTTCGCCGGATGGATCGACTCCCAGCTGTTCCAATTCGGAGATCGCGCGCGCGTCGATCGTCCTCCCCAGCCATTCCGGCCCCATTTTTCCCGCATTGGTGACGACGATGGTCGCCTTGAATCCAAGCCCGATAAATTCCTCGAGCAGCTCGCGGCGCGGACGTTTCCACAATGGGTGGCGGGCATGGATGCCCTTTGCCCCGCAGACGCGCGCACACCAATCCCGATGAGCCTCGATGTCGATATCCCCGAAGACGCCGTCTTCCATGGCGCCGGTTCGAAACTCCTCCAGCGCGGATGAAAATACGCTTTCGTATTCGGCCCAGGACGCGGATCGAAAAACAATCGGAACCCCGATTTGCCGCGACTGTTCTTCCAGGAGCAAACGGGGCAGCCCGTGCGAACGTGATCCGTGGCCGTCTTCCGACATCATGGTCAGCAAATACTTGGGCGCACCCCCGTCCTTGATCGCATGATGCAGGGCGAGGGTTGAGTCCTTCCCGCCGCTCCAGGAGCAGAAGAAGGGACGATCCACAATCGAGGGGAATGTTGAGGTGATTGTATCCATATTCCGTGAAAAGGATGGGGCAGTCTATAAAGGCCGGTAGAACATCCAAGGGTTCGTCATGCCCACGCCTGCCCTCGCGCAGCGGGGGTGTACTTAGCGGGCATCCACTCCTGCAATCCCTGGATTCCCGCTGAGAACACCCTCGCTCCGTTTTCGCGCAGGTTCTGAGTGCAAAACCATACCTGCGCACTCTGCGAGGGCGGGCGCGGGAATGACGATCCAATCCCTGGACCGGACGGCTGTCATCGCCTACTGACCCATTCTACCGCGCGGTTTCGGATCGGAAACGCAGGACGGCAAGCGCGTAAAATCCCAACGCATATAGAACGAGAATCCCCGCCGGTCCCAATACGGATTTCCAGTCCGCCGCGCGCAGGATGATATCCTGAAATCCCCGGATCGCCCAGGCGCTGGGCATCATCCGGCCGACAGCGGCGTACGCTTCCCCGGCCAGGTCGAGCGGGAAAAAGGCGCCGCCCACAAAGCCGAACACCAGCGTGCTGCCCATAACCAGCAACACCACCTGGTTTTCGTCGCGGGCCAGGGTGCTGATCAGCAGGCCGAAGGCAGCCGACCAAAGCGCAAGCACGCCGGCCATGAGCAGGAGCGCGGCCGGATCGCGCCAGTAATCCAGGCCGAAGGCCGCCTGTCCGAACAGGGTCAGGAGAATTACCTGCAGGAAGCCCATCGCAAACATGGCCAGGGTGTGCCCGGCGATGATCTCGGCCCGGCGGATGTCCGTCGTCAGCATGCGCGCCAGAGTCCGCGAGCGCCGCTCGGCCAAGAGCAGATACCCGGGCGTGATCATCCCGATCGTCGCGAAGAAAACCATCATCCCCGGCGAGGCCTGCGCGAAACCATCCGCCGCGGCCGCGTCGCCCATCCCTGCCGGGCGGGCTGTCACGCTAACGCGCGGATTGCCCCATGCGCCGACGGCATCCGCAAGCGATGCAAGCAAGTAATCCTGTCGCGCCGCTTCGCCTGCGAAACGGCCGTGTGCGTCGGCGCTCAGACGCGCGGCCTGGACCGCCCCGAGCAGCCGGGTTGCCGCGAGTTGGATCGCGCGGTCGGCCGCCTGGCCGGCCGGCGTGTTGCGGTCGACGATCACCGTCAGGCGCGGCGAGGATCCCGCCAGAGTTTGGCTGCTGAATCCCTCCGGGATGATTACCGCGGCGGCCGCTTTCCGGGAGCGGACAAGCTGTTCCAGCATTGCGGTTTCCGTTTGCGCGGGCGCCGTCGGATGGGTTGCATCCGAATACCCCAGCAGCGTTTCGTAATACGGCCCGAGCACGCCGTCGTCGAGCACGACCAGCGCAACCGGCAGGCGCGGATCCTCCTGCCCGTTCCGGGTGAAGATGACGCCCAGCAATCCGGTAAACAGCATGGGCATGATCAGAAGAAACAACGCCGATTTCTTCTGCCGCAGAATTTGATACAGATCTTTCATTGCCAAGTGGAAGATGCGCATGGTGTTGACCTTTCCAAAAATGATGATTCCTAAAAAGCTTAAGGTACCTCCACCCTTGGGGTGCCGAAAGGTACCTCCCACCCTTAGGGTGTCGAAAGGTACCTCCACCCTTAGGGTGTCGAAAGGTACCTCCACCCTTAGGGTGCCGAAAGGTACCTCCCACCCTAAGGGTGCCAAAAGGTACCTGCCACCCTTAGGGTACCGAAAGGTACCTCCACCCTAAGGGTGCCGAAAGGTACCTCCACCCTAAGGGTGTCGAAAGGTGCCGTCTAGGCGAATTTTGCCTTCAACTTGCGGATGCCGATCCACAGAAAGATCAGCCCCAATCCCGTTCCCACGGCCGCCGGAACCGCCGCCTCCGCCAGGCCGCCGCCGCGCATCGCGGCGCTGAACCCGCGCAGGATCCAACCCTGGGGCGTGAACAGGTTGATCGTTTCAAACAGCGCGGGCGGATTGGCAAACCAGGTTGTCATCGTGCCGCCCGCCATTCCGGTCAGGATCACCGCGCCGCCCATGACTAGAAAGGCCTGCCGGGTGGTGCGCATAAAGGCGATCAGCATGATCCCGAATCCGCCGGCGGCGATAACCAGCCCCACTCCGTTGAGGAAAACCGATGCGGGATCGCCCCATTCGATTCCGAATAGCACGCTCCCGATCCCGATCAGCAGGATTACCTGGAGCGCCAGAAGCATTTCGACGGCGGCGAATTTTCCGGTCAGGATCGCGGCCTTTGGAACCGGGGTCCGGTACAGACGGGCCAGGGTCCCCTGTTCCGCTTCGCGCAGTATCGACTGGGCGGAGATGGCTCCCACAAAAAAAGCGAAGAAGACCAGCATCCCCAGCATGATCGGGCCGATCTGCGCCTCCATCATGGATTCGGATTCCCCCGTCTGGGCCGAGGTTTCATAGCGGATCGCGGGATGAATTCCTTGCTGCAGGCTTTCCCCGACTCCCTGAGCCCAATCCCCGTAGTGCCGCATTATTTCAAGCCGGGAGTTTTCGTCGAGCGGCGTCCCATTCTCCGCGGCGCGGAGGGCGGCCGTGTCGGCCGCGATCAGCGAGCCTGCGAATCCGTCGAGGAAGTTGGTGACGATGTCGCGCACCACGGCCGGGCCGAGGGTGAGCGCCGGATCGTGATAGATCTCAATCTCCATCCGGTTCTCCCCGCCAAACAGCGCGGCGGTGAGGCCGGGCGGGATGATCACGGCGACGTCCGTCCCGCGCGAGTCGACTGCTGTTCGCGCGGCGGCTTCTGAATCTCCAATCGAAGTTTCGAGCAGATCGCCCAACTCATCGCCCCGGAACATTTCCACCAGCAGATCCCCGGCCAGAAAATCCGGATAGGCTTCCACCGGCCGGTCGAGGTTGACGATCAACACATGCGTCTTTTGGACGTTTACCCCGGTTGAGAGGCTGGAGAATGCCAGGTAAGGAAGCCCGGCTTCCAATAGCGGCAGGATCAGCATGAACGCCAGAATGAAGGGGCTGCGCAAGGAGCGCTTCAGGTCTTTCAAGGTAATGTACAAAATATTCATCTTTTGTATCACCTCAGTGTCATGGGCATTATTCGTCACCCCGGCGTGTTCTAAGCCGGGGTCCAGCGGTTTTCCGTGTTACCTGGATGCCGGCTAAGTACACGCCGGCATGACGATCACCGGCTAATCCCGCAGCGCCTTGCCGGTCAGATGCAGGAAGACCGCTTCCAAATCCGGTTCCTGAACGTCCATCCCGGTGATGCGCGTCTCCTCGCGGGCGGCGGATTCGAACAGGGTGGGCAGGACACGCGTGCTGTCGTGAACCAGCAGCCGGACTCGCTCCTCCTCTTCGCTGACCGAATGCACGCCGGCCAGCATCCGCCACATCCCAAGCAATCCGGCCGGCTTGCGGCTGAGGCTCAGGGTGATGCGGTGCAGCCCGCCGACCATCCGGATCAGTTCGTTGTGCGTGCCTTGGGCGATGCGCTTGCCGTGATCCATGATCGCGATCCGGTGCGAAAGCTCCTGGGCCTCTTCCATGTAATGGGTGGTGTAGAGGATGGTGACGCCGCGCGCGTTGATCGCCTTGACGCCGTCGAGGATGCGCCGGCGGCTTTGCGGGTCGATCCCGACGGTCGGCTCGTCGAGGATGACGATTTTCGGTTCGTGCAGCAGGGCGATGCCGATGTTGAGCCGGCGCTGCATCCCGCCGGAATATTGCCCGGCGCGGTCGTGGCGGCGGTCCGAGAGGCCGGTCAGCTCGAGGACTTCATCGACGCGGCGGGCGAGAAGGCGGCCGCGCAGCCCGTACATCCGGCCCCAGAAGACCAGGTTCTGATGCGCGCTCAGGTCGTCGTAGA
>CAZYSF010000017.1:0-7172 GCA_964649635.1 uncultured Anaerolineales bacterium
TGCCCAGCCCGATCAGCGCCTCCGGGATGATGTCCATCGGGAAGGGAATCCCGGCGATGGTGAGCGCAACGGCGCAGGGCGGATGGGCGTGGAGGACCGCGCGGATATCGGGCCGCTCGCGGTATGCTTCCAGATGCATGAGAACCTCGGACGTGGGGGCCAGCCCCGGCCTGCCCTCGACGACTTGCCCCTTTCCGTCGACGACGACCAGATCATCCTCGCCCATGCTCATTTTATGCAAGCCGCTCGGCGTGATCAGGAATCGGTTCTCTCCCGCCCGGACCGAAATGTTGCCGTCGCTGGAGCAAGCCAATCCCTGATCGGCGACGATGCGCTGGATGCGGATGACTTCGCGGCGGAGCTGTTGATTATCCTGATTCATATGAGTTCCTTTTAAAACCTTTCTTACCGCAAAGGCGCAAAGAACGCGAAGATTTTATTTTTTAATAAAGAAAAATCTTAGCGGCCTTTGCGCCTTCGCGGTGAAAAGGTCTTTATCTAGTATCGTCCGTACAGCGGACCGAAATTGGCGCAGGCGCGGAAGTCGGCGCTCTCCGGATCCGATGTGCCGAAGGCGTTCCAGGCGCTCGGCCGGAAGATCCGCGTTTCGGGCACATTGTGCATGCAGACCGGGATACGCAGCAGGGCGGCCAGCGTTATTAGACCTCCGCCGATATGGCCGTAGCTGAGCGCGCCGTGATTGGCGCCCCAGGCGTTCATCACCGAATACACGTCCGCGAACGGCCCATTGCCGGTCAGGTTGGGCGCGAACCAGTGGGTCGGCCAGGTGGGATCGGTCCGTTTATTCAGCACACCGTGCACGGTCTCGGGGATGTCGTCCGAATACCCTTCGGCCAGCTGCAGGACCGGGCCGAGTCCCTTGACCAGATTGACGCGCGACATGGTGAGGGGCATCTCGCCGCGGGTCAGAAATCCGGATGAGAAGCCGCCGCCCCGGAAATACCCGGTGCTGGCCGGGAACCAATCGACCGCCTCGAGGCATTTGGCCGCCTCGGCGGGCGTGATCTCCCAGAAAGGTTTCATCGCCGGAGCGCCGCCGCGGGCCTGCATTCCGGTCGCGTCCAGCGCGGCGGAACCCGAATTGATCAGATGGATCAGCCCGTTCGCGGCGCGGTCTTCCAGCGCATGCCCGGTCACGCGCGCCACCGCCGCCGGGCTCCAATAGGTGCGCACGTCGGCGAAGATCTGGGCCGTTCCGGTGAGCAGGTGCCCGAACAGCATCGCCACGCCGTTGAGGCAGTCGTTCTCGGTCGCGACGACGAAGGCCTCGCGGATCCCGTTCCAGTCGAAGGAGGAATTCAGGATGGCTTCGAGGAAATCCCCGTTGGGGAAATGATCCGTCCATTGGCGCTGTCCCTGGAAGCCGGAAAGCAGCGCGTTGCGGCCCAGCGCCTCCTCGCCGTAGCCGAGCGGCGCCAGGCGCGGATTGCCGATCATCAGGTCGCGGGCGATGAGGGCCATCTTGACGACGGTCTCCCAATCCGCGTCCTTTTGTTTCCGGCTGCGCTGGGCTTCCGGCGGATTGAACTCGCGCCCCTCGCGGCAATGCTTTCGCACCCAAAGGATCGCCCGGGCGTATTCCTCGGGATCGAACAGGCATTCCTCGATCCGGCGCACGAACTCGGTCATATCCACGCTTTCGACCCGCATCCCCAGATAGCTTTCGAACAGACTCTGATCGACGATGGAACCGGCGATGCCCATCGAGACACCGCCCATCGACAGGTACGATTTGCCGCGCATCGCCGCGGCCGCCAGGCCTGCCCGCGCGAATTGGAGCAGTTTTTCCCGCACGTCGGAAGGGATCGTTCCGTCGCCCGCATCCTGCACATCCCGGCCGTAAATGCCGAAGGCCGGCAGCCCCTTTTGGTTGTGCCCGGCCAGGACCGCGGCCAGGTACACCGCGCCGGGCCGCTCGGTCCCGTTGAATCCCCACACCGCCTTGGGGAGGTGTGGGTCCATGTCCATCGTCTCCGAGCCGTAGCACCAGCAGGGCGTGACGGTGATCGAGACGCCCACCCCCTCCCGGGCGAACAGGCCGGCCGCCTGGGCCGCTTCAGCTACACCGCCGATGCAGTTTTCGGGGATGACGCATTCCACGGGCAGCCCGTTGGCGTGGCGCAATTCGCGCGACAACAATTCCGCGACGCGCCCGGCCATGGCCTTGGTTTGCGCCTCGAGGGATTCGCGGACTCCCTTGCGCCGGCCATCAATCGCCGGCCGGATGCCGATTTTCGGCATCGAGCCGACCAGCCGGTTGCGCGGGGGATTGGCGGGAAGGATGCTCGGATCAATCATGGGATTGCGCTCCTTGAAATGAACGTTATATGCAGGTCCTTCGGGCTCGATGCAAAACGCTCGGCCTCAGGATGTCTCTCCGGTTGAAGAATATGTCACCCTGAGGACGGGTTCTCTGTGTCCGAAGGGTCTGTTTGGCTTTTAAGCGGATCCTTCGGCCTCGCCACAAAAACGCTCGGCCTCAGGATGACACTTCCTTTCACCTTACAGCCCCAGCCCGCCGGCGAAGAGGAACACGATCGCCGCCATTATAACGACGTGATACAGGCCGTTTCTGTCCAGCGGTGCAAAACGGTCGACGCCCAGGGCTTGGACGATGGAGGCCATGATGGAAATCAGGATCCCGATGATGAACCACCACGATCCGGATCCGGATGGCAGTCCGAGGAGGTTCAGAACCAGCAGGATGAGCAGGGCCGGGGCGTAGTTGACGATCACCACGAGGTAATTGTGAATCCTCGCCGCGAAGAAGTAAAAGACCAGAAATTGGACGAGACCGATAATGATGACGGGCGGATGCCATTCGACAGGTGCGAACCGGTAAAGCGCGGTGAGCAGCGTGAAGAAGGTCATGACGCCGGTGCAAATCCAGGTTGCCTTATGCATGATCATCCGGCCGCGCGTGTTTCCCTTTGGCTCGAAGAAGCCGTGGTCGAGCCCGCCGAGGAGCAATCCCGCGGCGAGAAACAATATCGTAAATCCCCAAAAACCTGACGCCGACGCGGAGATGGGAGCCCGGCCCAGAAGGAACCCGGCCGCGAGGAAAGCCTCCCCCGCGGCGAGGAAGCACGTCATGGCCGTTACTTCCAGGGTTTTCATCATCGGGCCTATTGTATCCGCAACTGCTCAACCTGGAAATTTTCGTACACGGATGACAGTAAAAAAGACGAATATCACGGCCCCTCCCCCCAAGATCACATCCCCCCATCCCTAAGGGATGGGGGGATTAGAACCATACCCCGAAACGGAAAAACTCAGGGGGGAGGGAACGATTGGGGCATGAGGCATGTTGCTGCTATCTGCCTCCACCCAAGATCACTCCCGTTGGTTTTCCAGAGGGTATTCTGGGACAACCCCGATAGGAGAGGTGGGATGGGATGGATAACGGCCCCGAAATCCCTCCCCCTGAGGGGTATTGTTTTTGCATCGGTTTTTATCCCCCCATTTTCCAAAGGAAATGGGGGGAAGTGGTTGTTGGGGGGAGGGGGAGGATCGGGCGAACCGGAAAAAAAGAGAAGGATGCCGATTGCGGCATCCTTTAATAATGTCACTCTGAGCGTAGCGAAGAGTCTAAAAAAGCAGATGCTTCGCTTCGCTCAGCATGACACCCTTTCTGAACCAAGCGAAGAGTCTGGCAACCGAAAAAGCAGATGCTTCGCTGCCTTTGCTCCCCCCGCACAGTAGGGGAAGCGAGCGCGGCGCTCAGCATGACAACCTTTTTACCCCTGGACGGCGTACATCTTGCCGTCCAGCGCGGCAAAATAAACCGCACCGCCGGCGACGACCGGCGAGGACGCCACGCCGAACCAACCGCTGGGATCCATGGTGGTGGTGATGGGTACATTCCAATTCGGGCCGGTGAGGCTGCCGTCATCCGAGTGCAGGGCCAGCAAGCCGGCTTTACCCGTCGGTTCTGAATACTCGGTGGCGCCTACGTACACCGTATTCCCCGCCGGGGCGGGAGTTCCCCAATTGAACGTCTGGGTCAGCGCCAGCCCGCGCGGCGCGCCCGTTTCGATTTCCATCGCCAGCACGTACCGGCTGCCGGAACTTCCGATGTAGACGATTCCGTCCTGAAGAGCCGGCGACGATTCCACCCACAACCCGTTCCCGTAGCTGTGCTCCCATTTCAGTTCGCCGGTCTGAATATCCAGCGCGAATACGCTGGCCTTGCGGCTCGCGGAAATAACCAGGCCGTTCGATACCAGCGCTTTGGTCTGAATCGGCCGGAAGTAGTAATCCGGCAGGAGCTGGGTGGAGGCCTCGTACGACCAGCGCGGCTGGCCGGTCTCCGCATCAAGGGCGTGGAAGACGCCGCTCCAACTGCCGATGTAGACCACGCCGTCTGCGACGGCGGGCGTGGCGCGCACCTTCGCGCCCGTTTCAAATTTCCAGAGGATTTCTCCCGTGCCGGCGTCCAGCGCGTATACGTTTCCGTCCGCGCTTCCGACGTACAGCCGGTTCTCCACGACCACCGGCGAGGATTGGACGTAATCGAAAGTCGGGTCGGCGTTGCCGGAGACGTCCCGCACGGCGGTGACGTTGCCGATATCCGACCGCCAGGCCTGCGCACCGGTCAGCGAGTCGACCGCGTACACGAAGCCGTCATCGCTGGAAATATAAGCGCGGCCATCGCCGGCGAGGACCGGCGTGGACCGGACAATGCCGCCCGCGGCGAATTTCCATTTCACATCGCCGGAGGAAGCCGATAGCGCGTACAGGTTTCCATCGTCACTGCCGATATACACTGTGCCATTTTGAACGGTCGGCGAACCCCAGATGGCCGCCTCCGTCTGGAAGGTCCACTTGACCGTGCCGGGGTCGGGCGGCGGGGTGTTGGTGGGCAGGGGTGTCCCGGTCGGCGCGACGGTTGCCGGCGAGCAGGCAGCCAGGGCGCAAAATAATAATGCGAAGATCACGAGATGGTTTTTCATGGGTCTTTTCCTTTAATAGGGGATCAAGATGTAATTCAGGCCTACCGGCGTTATATGATCAGGTGTAATCGCAGTTTGTGACGATAAATCCGGCTTCGAACCACAACACCATTTTAGGGCAAAAGCGCGGGTTATTTCCCATTAATTTGCTGAGAAAATAAAGGCGACCATAGACGATGGACGATGGACCATAGCCAATAATTCTTCAAGAAAGGTTTTGTGCTATGGATGGATAAAGAATGGGATGGGTCGCCCTTACGGCTGGAACCGCTCGATGAATTCGGCCGCGGCATCGAGGTCGTCCGTCACCAGCACGTACCGCTCATAATCCTCCGGTGCGAACAGTTTTTCCAGCAGGGGGACGACCGGAATTTTATTAACCCAGTATTCCATCCCGACCAGCACCATCGGGCTGAAAATTCCGAACGACCGGTAATAATTCTGCGCGCCGTCCTGGAAAATTTCCTGCAGCGTGCCGGCCTTGCCTTCGAAGTAGATGATCCCGTGTTTGGCGAGCGCCAGCAGCCCGTCTTCGCGGATGCTGTTCTGGAAGTACTTGGCGATGTGGGTGGCGAACGGGGTGGACGGCTCGTGGCCGTAATGCCAGGTCGGGAAGGCCAGGCTCGGGCCGGGGTCGCGCAGCGAAGCGGCGATCTCGAACGCCGGCTTGAACCAGGCGTGGGCTGCGGCGGCGAGCGCGGGATTTATCGTGCCCTGGGAATCGACGATCTCCATCAGCGCCGGGACGGCGGGTTGCGCTGAAAGCTTCGCCAGCGCGGCATCCCGTTCTACATCCTCCGCCGAAGCAAGCGATGCCCCCAGGTGGCCGGCCTCCATTGCGCCGGGTCCGCCGCCGGTGCAGACCAGGATGCCGCCGCGGGTCAGGCGGCGGGCGAGCAGTACGATATTCCGGTAGACGGCGGAATCGCGCGCCATTTTATGATCGCCCATGATCGCCGCGATCCGGCGGCCGGCGATGAACGCGGACGCGGATTGGGTGATGGCGTTGTCGTGCAGCGCCTGCATCGTCCGAATGTGCGGGTCATTCGGCGCGCCGCGGCCGTTCATCACATAGTGGCGGAAGATGGCGAAATCCGTCGTTTGAGCATATGAGGCGGAGTCGTCGGAGCGAAAGCCCTGGAACAGCTTTTCGCGCGTGTACAGTTCCAGCGGAACGGACTCGAAGGGGAGGATGATCTTTTGCGCGGCGACCATTCCAATATCCTTTCGCGGGTACGGGCGGGACCCGGCGCGGATTCAGTGCTCGAGAATGCGGAACCGGACCGTGCCGTTTTCCGCTGTCAACGCGCCTTTGCCGCCGACGGGGAAAGTTAAGTGCGGGGTGGTGTGCCCGAAATCGGCATTGGCGATGACCGGAATCTTCCTCAGTTCCGCTTTGTTTTCGATAATGGCGGATAGTTTCTCCGGCGTCATCCCGGATTGCTTCTGAAACCGGCCGATCACCAGGCCCCGCACCTGTTCAAACCCCGGCTGATGGATCAACGATTGCAGGTCGCGGTCGAAGTTGCCGGGTTTGGATTCACTGTCATCCTCCACCAGGAGGATGCTTCCGGCCAGCGGCGGCATGTACTCCGTGCCCTGGAGCAGGTTCAGCGTGCACAGGTTGCCGCCCAGCAATGTTCCCTCCGCACGCCCCTCGTGAATGATCTGGAATCCCGGATTGGGGATGAACGCGCGGTTCTGTTGATCCTGGAACCATGGGTCGTCGCTCCAGGCATCGGAGGGCGCGACGTCGAACGGTTCGGATTGCATCAGGCATTTCCGGAAATATTCGAGCGTGTACTCCAGCCCTTTTTCCATGCCGAACGTCGAGAAGTGGGGGCCGGAATAAGTGACCAGCCCGGTTTTGGCGTAGATCGAGGCGCCCAGCACGGTGATATCGGAATAGCCGCACAGGATCTTGGGATGGGCGCGGATCAGGTCGAAATCCAGGCGGCGCAGCAGTTGATTGCAGTTGTATCCGCCGATGGCGGAAAGCACCGCCGCCACCCGCGGATCGGCGAAGGCGTCGTGCAGATCGGCGATCCGCGAATCGATCGAGGAGGAATCGAATGCGTCGCGCTCGCCGCAATGCGCGCCGAAGCTGACCCGCAACCCCAGGGCGGCGAAGTTATCCAGCGCGATCTTGCGTGTGCCGTCGGCTACGACCACAAGCGATTCGGACGGCGCGAGGACCCG
>CAZYSF010000018.1:0-5361 GCA_964649635.1 uncultured Anaerolineales bacterium
TCACGCTGAGGACCAAGGTGCGGCCAACCGACGTCGTCGACGGGGCTGTGCGCGTTCTGCCGGCTGTGGGATAACCCTTCGCTTCCTCCCCCCATCGCCCGGCGCCAGCCGGGAGAGGGGGATGGGGGGGGAGGACGGAAACCATGAAATCCCACCGTTTTTTCCCGCTTGTCACCGCGGTCTTCGTCACCGCGCTGATCGTTTCCAACATCATCGCGGTCAAGCAGATTCAGATCGGGCCGTTCAAGCTCACGGCGGCGCTGCTGATCTTTTCGATATCGTACATTTTCGGCGACGTGCTGACCGAAGTGTACGGGTATGCCAGGGCGCGCCAGGTGATCTGGATCGGGTTCGGCTGCAACCTGCTGGCGGTAATCGCCTTTGTCACCGCCGGGATGCTTCCGGCTTCCTCCACCTGGGCGCTGCCGGGATTCCTTTCGGCCCAGGCCTCGCAATCCGCGTACGACGCCATCCTCGGGTACACGCCGCTCATACTCGCGGCTTCGTTTGCCGCCTACCTGGCCGGGGAATTCCTGAATTCCTACGTGCTTGCCAAAATGAAGGTCTGGACCGGCGGGCGCCGCCTTTGGATGCGGACGATCGGCTCCACATTTGTGGCGCAATCGGCCGATACGGGGATCTTCGTCGGCATCCTCACCTTCGGCGGGCTGGTCGCGCCCGGCGATGTGGGCGCGATCATCCTCGGCGAATGGCTCTCGAAAGTATTGTATGAGGTGTTGGCGACGCCGGTTACGTACCAGATGGTGAATTGGTTGAAGCGCAAAGAGGACGAGGATTATTACGATCGCGAAACGAATTTCACGCCGTTTAAATTCTGACGGTGGACCATGGACGATGGATCATTTAACCCCGACCATCGACGATCGACCATGGACCGTCGACAATTCGATTTTTTTCGTCACCCAGGCGTGTTTTTAGCCGGGGTTCAGGGAAAAATCGGCCATCGACCATGCTAAAAATTATTCCCCGGATATTTTTGGCGGTTTTATTCGGATGGCTGCTTGCGGGATGCGGTGGTTCGACCGGTTTAAAATCGGTAATGGATACGTCCTCTCCAGCCGCGATAAATTCCCCGGTGCCAACCGAAACCCTTGTAATAACCCAAACCTCCGAGTCCCCTCCTTCGCCGGTATCTGTGGATTCGGGCTGGAAAATTCTAAAGGGGGGATTAGAGCGGCGACACATCGCCTTGCGGGAGGGCGCAGAAGAACCGGTTGAAGACATCACCATCCTGCGGATCGATCCGCGGAATTTCACCTTCGACGTCGCGTACGATCCCATGGGTAAGGAACTGGAAGACTGGCGCACCGCCACCGGGGCGGAGCTGATCGTCAACGGCGGGTATTTCCGGCGGGAGCAGGGGCAATTCATTCCGGATGGCCTGATCATCAGCAGCGGCAAGGCGATGGGGGAGAGCTACGGGGATTACGCAGGAATGTTCGCGGTCGGGGATGCCGGCCCCGAATTGCGATGGTTGAAAACGCAGCCTTACGATCCGGCGGAGCCGCTGCGCGCGGCGCTACAATGCTTCCCGATGCTGATCAAACCCGGCGGGCGGATCGGATACCCCGCGGAAAGCGAGGACGGAATCCGCGCCCGGCGGACGGTGATCGGGCAGGATCGCGGCGGGAAGATTCTATTTCTGATCGCGTCGCGGGGTCATTTCACACTGCGCGGGCTCAGCGTTTATTTGCACGATTCCGATTTTGGGCTGGACGTGGCGATGAATTTGGACGGCGGTCCCTCTAGCGGTATGGCAATCGCTGATCCTGCTGAGAGTATCCCGGCCGAGTACGCATTGCCGATCGTCCTCGTCATCCGGGCTCGATGACGGCAACCTGGTTCCGGTGCGAAAGATATCCCTCCACGGCGAATAAAATCAAGGCAATCCAGATTATCGCGAATCCGGTCAGGCGTTCGGCGGTCAGCGGTTCCCCATAGACCAGAACGCCGATCAGGAAGTACATCGTGGGGGCGATATATTGCAGGACGCCGATCAGGAAGAGCGAGATCCGCTGGGTCGCCGCGGCGAACATGAGCAGCGGAATCGCCGTCACCACCCCGGCACCGATCATCAACAGGTCGGGTAGAACCCCGGTGTGAAGGAACACACCCTCTCCGGCCGAACCGGCATATAAAAGGTAAAGCATGGCCGGAATAAACAGAAGCATGGTTTCCAGCGTCACTCCGTGCAGTGATCCAAGCGGGGCAACCTTTTTTATGAATCCGTAAATCCCGAACGACAGCGCCAGGGTTAATCCGATCCAGGGAAAATTGCCGTAGGCAAACGTCAGGTAAAGCACGCCGGCCGCGGCCAACCCGACCGGGATCCATTGGAACGTCCGCAGCCGCTCGTGGAGGATCACCACTCCGAGCAGCATGGAGAGCAGCGGATTGATGAAATAGCCCAGGCTGGTTTCGACGATGTACCCGGCATTGACGGCCCACACGTACGTCAGCCAGTTGATCGCCAGAAAGACGGCCGCGACTCCGTAGAGGAGCAGGATACGCGGCGAGACGATCTCGGCGCGGAAGCTTTTTCCCTGGCGGAGGAGTATCACCAGGATGATCAGGAAAAGAAACGACCAAACGATGCGGTGGCCGAGCAGTTGCAGCGCCGGAACATGCTGCAGCGCCTTCCAATACATCGGGAAGAGCCCCCAGGTGAAGTAGGCGCCGACCGCGTACCAGAACCCCTTATTCATGGATCCCGCTTCCGGTTTTCAGATGTTTTTCCACGCTGGCAATTTTCTCCTCCATCGTCTGATCGCGGTCCACCCGGGTGCCGATCTTGAGGGTGGTGAAGATGCGCGGGGCGCCCATTTGATGGACGGTTTCGTGGCAGCGTTTGACCGCGGCGAAGACGGCGTCCCACTCGCCCTCGAGGTTGGTGCCATTGGCATGCAGCTGGACCTTTAATCCGGCGCTGCGAATTACCTTTTCGCACGCAGCGACGTAGGGCGAGAGCGACACGCCCGTGCCGATCGGGACGAGCGTGAAATCGGCGATCACTTTCATATGAACCTCCACAAACCCTTTCACCGCAAAGCCGCGGAAAACCCTTTTTACCGCAGAGACGCAGAGAGCGCAGAGGAAAGATTTAGTATTATAAATTATTTACCATGCGATGTATCCCGTCTTTGATCAATGGAACATTCCAGTTGATCAGGTACCCCAACCGAAAATCCCGTAAACGTAAATACGTAAGCAGTTGGGCTTGATGTATCGGCAATAATTGTTCTACGGACTTATTTTCAATAATTATGGAATCCTCAACAACCATATCCAATCGATAACCTGCAGTAATACTCAACCCTTCATAATTTATCGGTAGAACGACTTCGGTTTCCACGCGAAGTCCGCGTTGTTGTAATTCAAATGCCAGGCATGCCTGGTATGCGGATTCCATTAAGCCGGGTCCGAGCGCTCGATGAACTTTTATGGATGCATCAATTATTTGTCCGCCAATCCCTTTAATATCCATTTTCTCCCCCTTTTTTCTGTTCATTATAAACCTCTGCGCCCTCTGCGCCTCTGCGGTGAGAAGGTTTACCCGAGGGCCACGTCGAGCACCATCATCAGTACGAACCCGAGCATCGCGCCGATCGTCGCCGGATCGGTGTTCTTATCCGATTGCGATTCCGGGATCAGTTCCTCGACCACGACGTAGATCATCGCGCCGGCGGCGAAGGCGAGCGCATACGGCAGCAGCGGCCGGACGAGCAGGACGGTGGCCGCGCCGATCACCGCGGCGACCGGCTCGACCACGCCGGAAAGCTGCCCGTACCAGAAGGCGCGCCGCCGTGAAAAACCTTCCCGGCGCAGCGGAATGGAGACGGCCGCGCCTTCCGGAAAATTCTGCAGCCCGATCCCGATCGCGAGCGCGACCGCGCCGGCGAGCGAAGCGGCGGGCAATCCCGCGCCCACCGCGCCGAAAGCGACCCCCACCGCAAGCCCCTCGGGGATGTTGTGCATCGTGATCGCCAGCACCAGCAGGATCGAACGCTGCCAGCCGGTGCGGATGCCCTCGGCTTCTTCGATCGGCAGGCCGAGGTGCAGGTGCGGCAGAATCCGATCCACAACCCACAGAAAGGCGCCGCCCAGAAGAAAGCCGACGGCGGCGGGAATCCATTCCGGCAGCGGCCCCTCGGCGGCCATCTCGAGCGCCGGGGCGAGCAGCGACCAGAAGGAGGCGGCGATCATCACCCCGGCGGCGAACCCCAGCATGGAATTCAGCAGGCGCCGGTTCACCGTCCGGAAGAGAAAGACCATCGCGGCGCCGAGGGCGGTGACGAACCAGGTGAACAGCGTCCCGAGCAGGGCTTGCAGGATGGGAGAAAGAGAAGAAAACCATTCCATGAGTTCCTCCAAAAACCCTTTTACCGCCAAGTCGCAAAGCACGCCAAGATATTAAAAAATAATTTTAAAATCTTTGCGCCCTTTGCGCCTTTGCGGTGAAAAGGTTTTAGCAGATTCGCGGAAGCATTTCCCCCGGGAGCATATCCAATATCCGCGTGCCGCCGATCGCCGTACGCAGATGGACCCGGTGGCGCGGATCCTCCCGGACCCGGCCGATGATCGCGGCCTCGGCTCCATAAAGATGCTTGCGCATCGCCGCGAGAATATTTTGAGCATCCTTCTCCGTGACGAAGGCGACCAGTTTTCCCTCATTGGCCACGTAGAGCGGGTCGAAGCCGAGCATCTCGCACGCCGCGCGCACGGGCCCGTGGAGCGGGATCGCCGTTTCCTCGAGGTCGATCCCGGCGCCGGACTGCGCGGCGATCTCGACCAGGGATGTGGCCAGCCCGCCGCGGGTCGGGTCGCGCAGGACGTGGACTTCACCCGCGGCCAGCATCGCGGCGACCAGGCCCGAGAGCGGCGCCACATCGCTTTTCAACTCCGTCTCGAATCCGAGCCCCTCGCGCGCCGACATGACCGCGATGCCGTGGTCGCCGACCGCGCCGGAAACGATGACCGCATCGCCGGGCCTGGCGCCGGAGCCGCTGATCGGTTTCCCTTCCGGCAGGCGGCCGATGCCGGAGGTATTAATGAAGAGGCCGTCCGCTTTGCCGCGTTCCACAACCTTGGTATCCCCCGCCGCCAGGTAGACGCCCGCCTCGCAGGCCGCTTCCCGCGCGGAACCCAGAATCCGCGAAAGCGTTTCGAGCGGCAGCCCCTCTTCGAGGATGCAGCCGAGGCTGAGCGCGACGGGCACCGCGCCGATCATCGCCAGGTCGTTGACCGTGCCGCACACCGCCAGGCGGCCGATATCTCCGCCGGGGAATTCGAGCGGCCGGACGACGTAGCTGTCGGTGGTGAAGGCCGCGCGCCCGCCGGCTA
>CAZYSF010000019.1:0-2121 GCA_964649635.1 uncultured Anaerolineales bacterium
AAGGGCCGAGATTTATCAATAAACCATGGTCAATTCTTGTCGTCTGTAAGTAATGTACAAGCTGAGTTTCATGTACTTTTACAAGTTGAGAAACTGCCTTCAAAGCTGTCCTAACCCCCTCTCCCCCTTCCCCGTAAGGGGAAGGGGGAGAGGGGTCGGGGGTGAGGAGGTTAGGACAGCTTATTGTTGAGGTGAAGGCTGTTTCTCAACTGGTTAAAGAACATGAGACTCAGCTTGTACATTATTTACAGGCGACAAGAATTGACCATGGTTTATTGATAAATCTCGGCCCTTCCGTTGTGGTAAAGCATAATTACCGCGAATTTATAAAAAAAAACTACAGAGCACTTAAAATTCTGTACATCCTGTTTAATCCTGTAAATCCTGTCTATTCTTTCCTCGTCGCCAGTTCGACATAATCCTCCTTGAACGCGGCGGAATGCTCCGCGCCGAGGAGCCGCACGATCTCGACGATCATCCCGGCTTTGTGCTCGGCATCGCGGCGCGACCAGGTCCGGGCTTTCACCTCGAGGAAGCGGCCGGGCAGCGCCGGCCTGGTGAGGTGATCGAAATTGACGAAGAACTCGGTATCCCGGCAGCGGATGTGCCAGCGCAGGCGCTCCTTGGCCACCTCGATCTCGCGCGCCGGCTGGAAATATTCCCGGTAGAAGCGCAGGCTGTGGGTGGCGGGCGCCAGGAAGCGCGAGCGCGAAAGCAGGACCGCCCCGGTGAACTCGCGTTCGTGGATCGGGCCGGTGAGGGTGAGCCGGTAGCGCGCGTTCTCGGTCTCCCCGTTCCCGCCGACATACTGATCCTCGCGGTACCGCAGGCGGCCCTGATCCGCCGCCGTGAATTCGAAATACGTATCGTATTCGCGGAAATGGCGATCGTACAGGATTTCGATTTCCGGGCGGGTCAGACGCGCAAGCATCGGGAAATCCTCCGCCAGCCGGACCTTCACCTGCACCTCGAAGGATTCCTCCTCGGCGGCGGTCTCGATCGCGATCAGCTTCGACAGCACGGACGATTCGCGCAGCTCAAGGAACGCATCCAGGCGGCGCGCCATCCCCTCGGCCTGATGAAGAAGGTCGGCCTCCGGCAGGGTCAAGAGGCGGCGCTCCCGCATCAGCCAGTTGCCTTCCACCATCAGGTCGGTGACGTCGCCGGCTTTGGCGGAATAAACGATCCGCGAATAGACCGAGTCCGGGCTGCGATCGAACTTCGGGCTGGCGTGCACCGCCCCGAGGTTCAGAAGCAGCAGGTCGGCGCGTTTTCCGATCTCGAGCGAACCGGTCCGGTCGCCGATATGGAGCGCCTGCGCGCCCATGCGGGTGGCCATGGCGAGCGCGGTGCGGGCCGGAACGACGACCGGATTGCCGCTGATCCCCTTGGCCAGGAGGGCCGCCAGCCGCAACTCCTCGAACATATCCAGATCGTTGTTGGACGCGGCACCGTCGGTCCCGATCCCGACGTTGAGGCCGATCTCGAGCATTTTCGTGACCGGGGCGATGCCGGACGCGAGCTTGAGGTTGCTGGTCGGGGAGTGGACGATTCCGGCGCCGGCTTTCAGCAAAGTGCGCAGTTCCCCCTCATCGAGGTGGACGCAGTGCGCCGCGGTCACCTTGGCGGCCAGCACGCCCAGGTTGCGCAGGTAGGGAACCTCCGGCATGCCGAACTCCCGGCGCGCGTTCTCCACTTCGAGCGCGGTTTCCGCGATGTGGATGTGCAGCGGGACGTCGTGTTCGACCGCCAGCGCGGCGCAGGCGCGCAATATTTCCCCGGTGCAGGTGTAGGGGGCGTGGGCCGCAACAGCCGGGACGATCAGCGGGTGGCCCTTCCAGCGCAGGAGAAAAGCGCGGGAGCGCTCCAATCCGTCCTCGAACGAATCCGAATCCGGGGTGGGGTACTTCATCACCGTTTGCGCGCAGACGGCGCGCAAGCCGGCGCTGGCGATGGCGGAGGCGGCAACGTCTTCGAAGTAGTACATGTCCGCCAGCGTCCCCACCCCGCCGCGGATCATCTCGGCGCACGCCAGACGCGTTCCAAGTTTCACGAAATCCGGCGCGACGAACTGGCGTTCGACCGGCATCATGTACCCGAGCAGCCAGACGTCCAGCCGCA
>CAZYSF010000020.1:0-5447 GCA_964649635.1 uncultured Anaerolineales bacterium
AGAACACGCGCTGGCATGGAAGATCGCCCAATCGCCGCTCTTGAAAGCACTCTTCATCGCGCCCGGCAACGCCGGCACCGCCCGGCTTCGCGCGCCGGGGGCGGAGATCGCCAATCTGCCCATCGACGCGACGGAAAAACCGGCGCTGGTCGCCACAGCGCTGGAAAAAAAGACCGACCTGGTCGTGATCGGTCCGGAAGCGCCGCTCGCCGCGGGCCTCGCGGACGATTTCCGCGCCAAAGGGCTGCCCGTCTTCGGGCCGTCGCGCGCCGCCGCGGAGATCGAAAGCTCGAAAGTCTTCGCCAAGGAGTTCATGCAGCGGCGCCGGATCCCCTCCGCAAAATTTTCAAGCTTTTCCGATTTCAACCAGGCCCTGGCCTACCTCCGGGAACTGGAACGCCCGGTGGTGATCAAAGCCGACGGCCTCGCCGCCGGTAAAGGCGTAATCCTTCCGGAGAATCCCGGCCAGGCCGAGGCGGCGTTGCGCCAGATCATGGTCGATAAAGCGTTCGGCGCGGCCGGCGAGAAGGTCGTGTTCGAGGAAAAACTCGCCGGGCCGGAAGTCTCGTTGTTCGGGTTCACCGACGGCACGACCTTGAAAGCCACGCTTCCCGCCCAGGACCACAAACGCGTCTTCGACGGGGACCGCGGGCCGAACACCGGCGGCATGGGCGCCTACGCGCCCGTGCCGGTATGCGCCCCGGCCATGGCGGAAAAAATCGCGCGGGATGTCCTCCAGCGGGCCGTCGACGGATTGCGCGAGGAAGGCCGGCCGTTCGTCGGCGTGCTCTACGGCGGGCTGATGCTCACCGGCGAAGGCCCCAAGGTGATCGAGTTTAATTGCCGTTTTGGTGATCCGGAGACTCAGGTGATCCTGCCGCTCCTCGAAAGCGACCTGCTGGAAATTCTATTGGCCTGCGCAACCGGGCGGCTGGCGGATGTGGACGTCCGCTGGAGCAAGGGCGCGGCGGCGTCCGTGGTAATCGCCTCGGAGGGCTACCCGGGGAAGTATCCCGTCGGGCGTCCGATCACCGGGCTGGACCAGGTTTCGCCGGATTCCTTCATCTTTCACGCCGGAACGAAGGAGCAGGACGGGCAAATCGTCACCGCCGGCGGGCGCGTATTGTGCGTAACCGGCTGGGGCGAAAATATCGCCCAGGCGTTAAAATCAGCCTACCTGGCGGTCGGGCCGGTCCGATTCGAGGGGATGCACTACCGCAAGGACATCGGCCGACGGGCCGTGACGACACTCAATGCCTCAGCCCACCCGCGCCTCCGCCGCTTCGCCAAAATCCGATTACGCCGCCGCCGGCGTGGATATGGACGTCAAGTACCGCGCGGTGCAGATGATGACCGCCGCGGTGAAATCCACCTACGGGCCGGAGGTGCTGGCCGGAATCGGCGCGTTCGGCGGCTTGTTCGACGCGGGCCCCCTCCTGCGCGAAATGCGCTCCCCGGTCCTGGTCGGCTCGACCGACGGGGTGGGCACCAAGGTTAAACTCGCGGCGCAGTTGGGCCGCTGCGCCTCCCTCGGCGAAGATATCGTCAACCATTGCGTGAACGATATCCTCGTCCAGGGCGCGCGCCCGCTGTTCTTTCTCGATTATTTCGCCTCCTCCAAATTGAATCCCGCCGTCATCGCCGAGGTCGTCGGCGGGATGGCCAAGGCCTGCCGCGAGGCGGGCTGCGCCCTGATCGGCGGCGAGACGGCCGAGATGCCGGGGGTCTACCAGCCCGGTGAGTTCGACGTCGCCGGGACGATTGTCGGCGCGGTCGACCGCGAACGCATCCTTCCGAAGCCGGACCTGCGCCCGGGCGATGTGCTGATCGGAATCCGTTCGACCGGCCCGCACACCAACGGCTATTCGCTCATCCGCAAGATCTTCGAAAACACGCCGCTCGAAACGGTCCTTCCCGAACTCGGCGTGCCGCTCGCGGACGCGCTGCTGGCCCCGCACCGCTCCTACCTGCCGCTGCTCAGCCCGCTTCTGGCGGCCGAGCCTTCGCCCGTCAAGGCGCTGGCCCACCTCACCGGCGGCGGCTGGATCGAAAATCCCATCCGCGTGTTCCCGGAGGGCATCGGCGCCGACGTCAAGCTCGGCTCGTGGCCGGTTCCCCCGCTCTTTTCGGTCATCCAGCGGAAGGGCGAAGTTTCCACGGCCGAGATGCACCGCGTGTTCAACATGGGGATCGGGATGCTGGTGGTGGCCGCGAAAGCGGACGCCCAAAAGGTGCGCCAGGCGATCCCCGAGGAAACCTGGATCGTCGGCGAGCTTACCGCCGGAGAACGGATCGTCATCCTTCGTTAGCGAGGCATACTATAGTGGCCAAGGAAATCACCCTGCGCTACGGCGCCAATCCCAACCAAACTCCGGCCCGGGCATACGTCAACCGGGGCGAGCTTCCCTTCCAGGCGCTGGGCGGCGCGCCCGGCTATATAAATCTTCTGGACGCGCTAAACTCCTGGCAGCTGGTTTCTGAATTAAAGCAGTCGACCGGGCTGCCCGCCGCGGCCTCCTTCAAACACGTCAGCCCGTCCGGCGCGGCGGTCGGCGTGTCGCTCTCCGAAGCGCTGCGCAAGGCATATTTCGTCGACGACCTTGAGCTTTCCCCGCTGGCCGCCGCCTACGCCCGCGCCCGCGGCGTGGACCGCATGTCTTCGTTCGGGGATTGGATCGCCCTCTCCGACCCGGTCGACGAAATCACGGCGCGGCTGATCAGCCGCGAGGTCTCCGACGGCATCATGGCGCCGGGGTACGAGCCGGCGGCGTTGAAAATCCTGACCGCCAAAAAATCCGGCAAGTATGTCGTGCTGCAGATGGATCCCGGCTACGTCCCCGAACCGGTCGAACGGCGGGAAGTCTTCGGGGTCACCCTCGAGCAGCATCGCAACGACCGGCCGGTGAGCAACGAGGATTTCCGCAATATTGTCACGGTAAAAAAGGACCTGCCGGAAGTCGCCCTCCGGGATATGCGGATCGCCTGGATCACGCTTAAATACACGCAGTCGAATTCCGTCTGCTTCGCCGCGGACGGCCAGGTGATCGGCGTGGGCGCGGGCCAGCAATCGCGCATTCATTGCACGCGCCTGGCGGGGGTCAAGGCGGATCTGTGGCGGCTGCGGCAGCATCCCGCCGTGCTGGGATTAAAATTCCAGCCCGGCGTCAAACGCCCCGACCGCGACAACGCCATTGATCAATACCTGCGCGACGATGTCACCCCGGCCGAAAAAAGAGGCTGGAAGGATATCTTCGCCGAACCGCCGCAACCGCTCAGCGCCGGGGAAAAACTCAAGTGGGCGCGCGGCCTGCGGGGGGTCGTGCTCGGATCCGACGCCTTCTTCCCATTCCGGGATTCGATCGACCGGGCCTCGCAAAGCGGGGTGGAATACGTCCTTCAGCCCGGCGGCTCCAACCGCGACGATGCCGTCATCCAGGCCTGCGACGAGTACGGCATGGTGATGGTGTTCTCCGGAATCCGGCTGTTCCATCATTGAGGAAACGGATGACCGAACAAGCCCGCCTCGTGGTATTAATTTCCGGCAGCGGCACCAACCTGCAGGCCATCCTGGATGCCTGCCAGGATGGAACCCTCCGCGCGCAGGTGGCGGCGGTCGTCTCGAATAAAAGCGACGCCTTTGGGCTCGAACGCGCGCGGCGGGCGGGGGTGCCGGCGGTCGCTAAACCCCGTCCGAAGGATCAGGACCGCCGGGAGTATGATTCGCAATTGGCGGACTTGGTTGCCTCCCACCGGCCGAATTGGGTGATCCTGGCAGGCTGGATGCGGGTGCTCACTTCGAATTTCCTCTCCCGTTTCCCGAACCGGGTGATAAATCTGCACCCCGCCCTGCCGGGCACATTTCCCGGCACGCATGCGATCGAACGCGCCTTCGAGGCCTTCGGGCGCGGAGAAATCAGCGCCACGGGCGTGATGGTCCACCTGGTGCCCGACGAAGGGGTCGATTGCGGGCCGGTCCTGCTTCAGGAAGCGGTGCCGATCCTCGCCGGGGATTCGCTCGAGACGCTTGAAGCGCGGATCCATTCCGTCGAACACCGGCTGCTGGTAGCGGCGATCAAAAAGGCGATTGAGGATAGTAAATCCGAATGACCCTGTCATTGCGAGGAGCGAAGCGACGAAGCAATCTCCGCGCTTCGATACAGAGGAGATTGCTTCGCTCCCTACGGTCGCTCGCAATGACAAACTAAAGCCAAGAAAGGTCGATCATGCCCAAAGCGATCCTCTCCGTTCACGATAAAACCGGCCTGGTGGAATTTGCGCGCGGCCTGCAGGCGTTGGATTGGACGCTCATCGCCTCGGGCGGGACGGCCAAGCTCCTGCGCGAGAACAACATCCCCGTCACCGAAGTCGCCGAATACACCGGTTCGCCGGAGATCCTCGGCGGGCGGGTCAAAACGCTTCATCCGGCGATCCATGGCGGTCTGCTCGCCCGCTCCGGCGAGTCGGACCTTGGAGAGCTGAAGAAGCTCGGCTGGGATTATATCGACCTGGTGGCGTGCAACCTGTATCCGTTCCAGCAGACGGTGGCCAAGCCCGGCGTCACCCTGGCGGAGGCGATCGAAAACATCGACATCGGCGGCGTGACCCTCATCCGCGCGGCGGCCAAGAATCACCAGCGGGTGATCCTGTGCTGCGATCCGGGCGACTACCCGGCCGTGCTGGCAGCGCTGCGCGCGGGAACGGTGGACGAAGCGGCGCGCCGCAAACTCGCAGTAAAGGGATTCGGGTTGACCGCCGGGTACGATGCGGCGATCGACGCTTACCTGGCCGGAGACGAGGCGCCGCTGCGAATCTTCGCGCCGTTGCAGCAGAAACTCCGCTACGGCGAAAATCCGCACCAGACCGCATCCATCTACACCTATAAACCCGGCGCCGGCCCCCTGGGCGGGAAGGTGCTGCAGGGCAAGGAGCTTTCCTACACCAACCTGCTGGATATGGACGCCGCCTGGCAGGCCGCGGTCAGTTTCGAACGCCCGACCGTGGCGATCGTCAAACACGTATCGCCGAGCGGGATCGCCAGCGCGGACGCCCTCCCCGACGCGTTCCGCCGCGCGCTTGCTTCCGACCCGGTCTCGGCCTATGGCGGCGTGGTCGCGGCCAACCGGCAGGTGGATGAAGCCACCGTCAGGGTAATGGGGAACCTGTTCATCGAATGCATCATTGCGCCCGGCTTCTCCGCCGCCGCACGCGAGGAGCTCGCCAAGCGCAAGAACTGCCGGCTGCTGGAGATGCCGGATACGGTCATCGAACCCAAATTCGAATTCCGCTCGGTGACGCGCGGCGTCCTGATGCAGGATTCGGATTTCGGCGATCCGGCCGGGACCCCGGAATGGAAAGTGGTCAGCCAACGCGCGCCGACGGCGGAGGAACTCTCGGACCTGCGTTTTGCCTGGAAGGCGTGCCAGTTCGTGCGCTCGAATGCGATCGTC
>CAZYSF010000021.1:0-2566 GCA_964649635.1 uncultured Anaerolineales bacterium
ATCTGCGCCAGCCGGATCAGGTGGCGTTCGGTTTCGTCGGGGGCGGCCATCATCAGGTCCGCCATCTCGTCCACCAGCACGACCATGCGCGGCAGGATCTCCCCGTCGCCGCGGGCGGCGGATTTTTTATTGTAGTCGTCGATGTGCCGCGCGTGCATTTCTTCGAGCAGTTTGTAGCGGCGGTCCATCTCGCGCGTGCACCAGCGCAACACGGTCACGATCCGCTCCAACTCCGTTTCCACCTGGCCGAGGATGTGCGGCAGGCCGTTGAAGCGCACCAGCTCGACCATCTTCGGGTCGATCAGCACCAGCCGCAGCCGTGAGGGCGGGTTGTTGGCCACCAGGCAGGCGGTGAGCGCGGTGATGCACACCGATTTGCCCGAGCCGGTCGTCCCGCCGATCAGGAGATGTGGCATGGAGGCCAGGTCGGCGCAACGCGGCGCCCCGGCCACGTCCAGCCCGAGCGCGACCGCCAGCGGCGAATGGATCTTCTGGAAGGCCGCGGATTGCATCACCATCTTCAACCGGACGACGGAAGTGCGCCGGTGGGGGACTTCGATGCCGACATAGGATTGCCCGGGCACGGGCGCTTCGATACGCAAGGTAGGGGCGGCGAGGGCCAGGGCCAGATCGTTCGAGAGCGAGGAGATCTGCGAGACGCGCACTTTCGCGCGGCGCATGACACCGTCCGACCCCGGCTTCTCCACGAATCCCGGTTCCACGCCGTATTGGGTGACGGTCGGGCCGGTGCGGAAAGAAATCACCCGAGCGGGAATGCTGAATTCGGCGAGTGTTTTTTCGATCGTTCCGGCGATCTGATTGATCTCGCGGATCGAAGGCGCGGTGAGCTCGCCGCCGTCGAAAATATCGATCGACGGCAATCCCTTCTCGCGCTTGGCGCGCGCCGGTTGAAGTTTTTCGGCGAGCACGGGGCCAGGTTTGAGATTTTTACGGAATGCATCCGGCAGGGGTGCGGCCGGCTTTGGCTTGGAAGCCGGTTCGGGTGAGGCGGCGGGTTTTTCCGCAGCCGCGGTTTTCGTCCGCGGCCCGTCCGGCGGGATGAAAGCGGCGGAGGTTTTGCGGGATGGCGACTCCGGGGATGGGAACGCCACCCCCGCGCGATCCGGATCCGGGCCGCGCAGGATTTTTTCTAGGGTCAGGCCCAACCCGTATCCGGCTAGCACCAGCACGGCGGTCGCCAGGACCACGCCCTGGACGACCGGCGACATTATTTGGCTGAGGAGGAATTGGATCCCCCACCCGATCAATCCGCCGCCGCGGCCGGATTCGGATTCCACCAGCGTGGCGGCGCCAATCCGCGAGGCCAATCCCAGCCCCGCCAGCGCGGCGAGTTCCAGCGCGATCACCCGCGGCCAGGAAATATCCTGCTCGCGCCCCAAACGGGCGATCAGCAGCCGGCCGGCGACCCACAGCAGCGCGAGCGGGAGCAGAATCGCCCCCCAACCCATCCAGCGCTTAAGCGTCTCGCCGAGCGCGTCGATCAACGCGCCGTGCGCCAGTCCCAGGAGCGCGATCAGGCAGAGGACCGCGATCAGACTCAGGAGGACAATGGAGACATCTTCCGCGTACGGGCGGACGAGGACAAGGACCTTGCCGAACCGCTCCCATCCGGAGGGAAGCCTGGGGGATGGACGGCCGGAGGGAGCCGTTTTCATCCCTCGCCGGCCGTCTCAGGTGCGGCGGGAGCGTCCGGGGCAGCCTCGGCGGGTTGGTCCGCGGCAACCGCCGTATCCGTCGCGCCGGATTCCAGCGGCCGGCGCAGGCTGAGCGCGAGACGGCGGGATCCGCTCTCGACCGAAATGACCCGCGCGGTGACTTCCTCCCCCTCGGTGACGATGTTGCGCGGGTGCGAGAAGGGCCCGTCCGCCAGCTCGGAGATGTGGATCAGGCCTTCCACACCCTCCTCCAGCGAAGCGAACGCGCCGAAATTGGTGACGTGGGTGATCTTGCACGGCACCCATATGCCGGGCATATACCTTTCGGGGACGGTCACCCACGGGTCCGATTGCAGGCGCTTGAGGCTGAGCGCAATGCGGCCCTGATCGCGGTCCACGCTGATGACTTCCACGTCGACCTTCTGGCCGATGGACACGAAATCCGCCGGATTGTGAACGCGGCCCCAGGAAATCTCGGATAGGTGGACCAGCCCTTCCATGCCGCCCAGGTCGATGAACACGCCGAAGTTGGTGATGTTGGTGACCTCGCCCTGGATCCGGTCTCCGACCTGGAGTTTGGTCAGGAGCTCGGCCCGCCTTCCCGGCGCGGCCTGGGCGGCGCGTTCGGAAAAGACGACCCGGCCCTTCTCGGGATCGAACTCGATGATCTTGGCGCGGATCGGCTGGCCGATCTTGCGGTACATCACGGTCTGGCGTTCCTCCTCGCTGGTCAGCGATGGAACGCCGATCAGGTGCGAGAGCGGGATGAATCCGCGGATGTGTTCGCCTTCGACAAGCAGGCCGCCGCGGTTGACCCCGGTCACGTTAAGTTCGGCGATCCCGTCGCTCTCGTAAAGTTCGCGGGCGGCCGCCCAGTCGTAGGAACTTTG
>CAZYSF010000022.1:0-2147 GCA_964649635.1 uncultured Anaerolineales bacterium
GACCGGCACCTCTCCGGCCGCTCCGGCCGGGTGGCGGTGTTCTCGCTGAATCTCGAGCCGTGAGCGATTTCGACGCCAAAGCCAAAGACTGGGATTCGGTCCCCGCCCGCACGGTGCGCGCGCAGACCGTGGCCGACTCCATCCGCGCGCGCATCCCCCTTACGCTGGAAATGCACGCGCTCGATTACGGCTGCGGGACCGGGCTCCTGAGTTTCGCACTCCAGCCGTACCTCGGCCGGATTACGCTGGCCGACAGTTCGGCGGGCATGCTCGAAGTCCTCGCCCGGAAAATCTCCTCCGCGCGCGTCCGCAATATGTTCCCTCTGCGGTTGGATCTCTCCGCCGATCCGCCCCCCGCCGAACGGTTCCGGATCATCTACACCCTGATGACTCTGCACCACATCCCCGATACGGCGGGGATCCTGCGCGCATTCATCGAAATGCTGGAAGCGCCCGGGTATATATGCATCGCCGATCTGGAACGCGAAGATGGTTCCTTCCACGGCCCCGAATTCTCCGGACACAAGGGATTCGACCGCGAAGGTTTAAAATCGCTTGCGCTCGCGGCCGGATTTTGCAATGTCGAATTCGAGACCGTCTTCCATACCGCGCGGGAAACCCCCGCGGGATTGAAAAATTTTCCCATGTTCCTGATGACCGCCCGGCGGCGGGATTAGCGGATTTTTCTATCTTCCCTAGGCTCCAACCATCCAAATTCCGCAAAGGAGGGGTCATGATCAAGCTTCACCGAATCGGGATTTTTTCCATGGGGAAAGTGTCCGCAATTTTATATGCTCTCTTTGGATTATTGGGGGGGATATTTATGACCGGGATAAGCCTGCTGGGGATGATTTTCAACGGTTATTCCCAATCCGCCTATTCCTCGTACGGGTCATACGGAGGCTCCTCCTCCATCATGAGTGTCATAACCGGGTTGGGAGCCGTCATCTGCCTGCCGGTCCTGTACGGCGTCCTGGGTTTTATCGGCGGGGTGATTACGGCGTTCTTTCTGAATTTGGCGCTGAAGTACGCCGGCGGTCTCGAGATTGAGGCGGCCGGTTTTTCGCTTCAACCGCCGGAGCCCAGGATCGAACCGCTCAGCCCGCTCTCCCAGTAACCGCATTCGCCCCCTCTTGTAATCCGCGAAATGTCATGAGCAAAACAAGAAGGACACGAAGTGGAAAATTAATAATTTCTTCGTGTCCTTCGGTTTTTTCTTCGTGTTTCCCGGCCCCGCCCGGCGAAGCCGAGGCAGGGCTTCGTGGATTCAACCGCCGGAAAAGAGCCTTTCCCGTTCCACCATGCCGAGGTTTTCCACCGTCTCGTGCGCCCCGGCATCGATCAGCGCATCCGCGCTCTGGCTGCTGGTCAGCCCGATGACCAGCCCGATCCCGGCCGCGCACGCCGCCAGGATTCCGGAGAGGGAATCCTCGACCACCACGCAGCTCGCGGGCTCAAGGTTTAGAACCGCGGCCGCCTCCAGGTAGCAATCCGGAGCCGGTTTGCCGGGCCGGACAAGATCGTCGAACACGATCTTAGACGGATCGAACCACCGCTCCAGATGCAGCTGCCGGACGAAAAAATCCACATTCGTCTTTTCCGAAGCCGTGGCGATCGTGCGCGGGGTTTTCCGTTCGCGCAGGTATTCGAGGAGCTCGAGCGCGCCCGGCGAGAGCCGGAATTTATCCCCCTGCTCCAGGCACAGGTTGCGGTAAAACGTTTCGCGCTCGTCGATCATCCGCCGGATTTCTTCCATGCCGAGCGGGTGCCCGACCAGGTATTCGAGCGTACCGCCATTGTTGCGTCCGTGCACGATCTGCGTCAGTTCCTCGGCCGTGAACTCCCGCCCGCGCAACTCGCGCGCGCTGCGCTGCCAGCCCTGCTCAATGAGCGGCGCGTCCCACCACAGGACCCCGTTGAAGTCGAAGATGACGCCGCTGTAACTCATGTCCCTATACCCCGGTTACTTCTCTTTTTTATACATCAACAGACCATCGTCGATCGACCATCGACGATCGTCGATCATTATGGTTTTGCGATGGTCGATGGTCGCTCGTCGATTGTCGAGAGTCGGTTTACCGATGGTCGATGGTCTGTGGTCGATGGTCGGCTTCTTCCAGCCACACCGCCATCTGCGCCATATCCCG
>CAZYSF010000023.1:0-14054 GCA_964649635.1 uncultured Anaerolineales bacterium
TGTAGGATTAGCCCTTATTTAGAGCGTCGATCTTTCGCTGATCCACGTCGATCCCGACTACGGTATATCCGGCGTGCCCGAACACATCCACCAGCGGCAATCCGACATACCCGAGGCCGACCACGCCGACCCGGGCTTTGCCGGATTTAAATTTGCGGATCAGGGCTTGCGCCCCCGCATCCATGCCGTTAACCATTTCCTTCTTTGCCATGCCTGCGTTCTCCTTTGCATTTCCTCGGGCCTGCAGGAACCAGCCGCCGTAAGCGATCGCGGTTCCCAGCATCGCCGCAGCCAGGATCTTCCAGATCAGGAAATTATCCGTTGGTTCGGAAGTGGCGCCGCCGGATTCGTAGCAATCTGTTTCCGGCGCCAGAGCCCTTTCCGCGAGTGCGCCGCACAAAGCCTGCGCCCAGGCGAGAGCCCGGGCTTCGGCCAACCCTCGGTCGGTATCCCGGACGGTCAGGCGGAGGACACTGCCTTCCAGGGGTTGTTCCACCGCCGAGCCGAGCAGGAAATCTTGCGGAGGTAAATTGTAACCGGATACCACTGGAAGCGAGACGGCCGCGGCGGCCACCTCCGGCGCGCCGGCAAGCGCTTCCGCCTCGTCTGCCGAGTAGCCCCCGGTGTGCAGGATCGGTATCCCGGCCTGAAAGACGGGCGGCTGGGCTAACACGGCCGCCAGGGCAATTACCGCCGAAACCGCGCCGACCAAGAGCGCCGGAACGATCCCGTTTCGAATGTCCCATCCGGGGATGGGCGCAGCATTCTTCATTCGGAAATACCGGGGTGAGGAAGATTGGAAGCGGAGGGATTAAACCACGGGGTATGGCCGGTGTCAACGAGAAGCCGAATAATAAGACATTTCTGCGCGTTTTCCGCGATTTGCCGCTTATTATAATTAACGCACTAGCCGCATCCGATGCTTCGCAAGGACAGTATTAGGATCGACCTTGATTTGATGCAACGCCTTCTGCAAAGGATGGTGATACGAAACGCAAATCGCGAAGAAGCGGATCAGATTTCCGTCAGCCAGAGATATACGCAACGTTTTTCCTGCGCCACTTCCACTTTACCCTCGCGCGCCAGCCAGCCGACGGCCGTCACGACCATCCCGGCCGGCGCTTTCACCCCCTTTTCAAACGCGGTCAGCGTGGATTTTCCCTGATTCTTCAGGAATTGCGTTACTTCCCCGGCTGTCGTTCCGATCGCCTGTCTGAAAATCTTTTTTCCCTCCCTACCGCGGTTGCTTATCCGGCGTTCACCGGTGCATTCGCATCGTCGATGCGCACTTTAAGCAGTTCCCCCAGCGACCGGAATTCCCGCATCCAGTCCGTTGTTCCTTTTTCACCGTTGGATAGTCCGGCCGCCAGATGCGGGAAGGTGGTTTGGAGAACTTCGTAATACACGTTTTGCACCTTCCAAAGATCCACCCAGAAGGGCAGGCTCTTCGCCAATTCCACCGCTCCAACCAGCAAACGCAGCCGCGGGAGATCTTCCGGTTCGGCGTGCCAATCCGCGGCCAGCCGGTTGATGGTGCGTCGCAAGGTGAACCCGAGCATTTCCCCGTCCAAATCGACCTCGGCCGCCCCGGCCTGTTCCAACAGCCGATGGATCAGGTCGATATCCAGCGGTGGAGTTTCAAAGGCGCTGCGCAGATGCCCGTTCAGGGCGATGACCGCCGCCGCCTGGAACGCTTTCGGCAGCGGCATTTTTACCATCAGGAGGAAACGCATCAACGGCGCATGGTCCTCATACAATTGCGCATAAAGCGCATCCGCATCTGCCAGGTTGTCCCGGATCACGAGGTTTAGGATCTTGCGCTGCTCGTCCAGGAACAGGCTCTCCAGGGAATAGGACACCCCCCCGAACGAATCGTCGATGAAGCGGATCACCTCCGGGAAATCCCCCCGCAGAAAAGAGGCGGATAGGTCGCGCTCCAGGGCAAGGTACTCCTCCTTGCTCCGGCACGGGCTGACTCCGACGCTGAAATTCTGGTCGCCGAAGTGGAGCATCCCGTAGCACAGTTCGGCGTTCTCGCGGGTGATATCGGACCGGACCGTCACCTGCCCGATCGCCAGCTTGGCCCTTCCGGCGTCGAAAGTCCGCCGCGAGAGCCGCTCGAGCGAATAACAATAAATCCGTGTGTGGCCCCCGTACGCTTCGAAGATCGACGAAACGGCGTAATGCGCCGCCACCTGGGGCAGGTCCACCCGATTCGAACGGATTTTCCCGTAGACCGCGCGGCCGCTGGGATTTCCCTTTTCGTTGCCGCGGGCTTTCTCGAGTAAAGCGGTAAAACGCTCTTCAATTCCATCCCCGAACAATTCCTGCGCGAGTTGTATAGCGCGCGCCGCATACTGCAGATTCTGCAGCACCTCGATTCTGGCCAGGTCATCGAAAAACCAGGCGCAAGAGGTGAACATCAGCATCGCATGGCGCTGCATCTCAAGCAGCTTCAGCGCGCGGATCTGCTCCTGTGCGGAAAGATCGTGCGATTGGAACAGTTGGAGGAATTTTTCGAGGGATTCCGTGGTGCGGTCCAGCACCACCGCGATGTATCCGTCGCGCGCGTGCCATGGATCCGCGAAGTATTTGGCGGCTTCTTTTTCGAAAAGCGGCGCCAATTCGTCGCGCAGGGAATCGAGCGCGCCGCGCAGGGGGGCGCGCCAGGCCTGATTCCAGGCGGGGTGCTCCCCGTTGCTGCAGCCGCAATCGGACCGCCAGCGCTCGATCCCGTGCGAGCAGCTCCAGGAGGTGTTTTCGGCGATCTCCGCCTTCCAAAGCGGGGGGAACTTCTCGAGGAATTCGCCGTAGTTGGTGAGCGCAGCCTGGCCGCCGCGCTCCACCTTGTCGAGCGCATACGCCAGAGCCATATCCCCGAAACGGTGGTGGTGCCCGTACGATTCGCCATCGGTGGCCGTGTGCACAAGCTGGGGATCGGAGGCGCCGGCGGGAAAAGCGTCGATCATCCTGCGGGCGAAGGCATCGCCGCTCCCGAGCAGGCCCTCAAAGGAGATCGCGCGCGCGATGGGACCGTTATAAAAGAAGGCGGCGATCTTCCGCCCGGAGGGGAGATCCACTTCGTATGCCCGCGTGCCGTCGATCGCCTCTTGGCGCACATCCTGCCAATCGCCGCCGGCAGGCCTGATTCGCAACGCCTGGTGCGGCGCGAGGATCGTGAAGCGCACACCGCGTTCCGCCATCAGGTCGAGCGTCCCCAGATCGACCGCGGTCTCCGGCAGCCACATCCCTTCCGCGTCGCGCCGGAAGCGTTCCGCGAAATCGCGCAAGCCCCATTCGATCTGGGTGATCCTATCGCGACGGCTGGCCAGCGGCAGGATCATATGATTGTAGGCCTGCGCCATCGCCGACCCGTGACCGGAAAAGCGCTGGATGCTTTCCCAGTCCGCCAAGAGGATCGCCTGGTAAACCGCTTCGGCGTTCTCCTCCAGCCAGGAAAGCAGCGTCGGCCCGAAATCGAATGAGATGTTCGAATAGTTGTTGACGATCTTGCGGATGTATTCTTTTTCGTCCAGGATGCGGGATACGGCGTTGGGGGCGTAACACTCCGCGAGCACCCGTTCGTTCCAATCGTGGTACGGGGCAGCGGTATCCTGAACCTCGACCGCCTCCAGCCACGGGTTCTCCCGCGGCGGCTGGTAAAAATGACCGTGGATGCAGATAAAGCGGTTCATCGATTTAGTCCTAACCCCCTCACCCCCGTATGGGGAAGGGGGAGAGCCTGTCCTCGAGCGAAGCGAGGGGAGGGCCGGGGGTGAGGGGGTTAGGACGGGCTCTCCTCATGTTTGAAGATACTTATTCCCAGCGGAGGAAGGGTTAAATTCAGAGAGAACGGCCGTCCGTGGGCGGGAACCGGCTCAGCGGTGAATCCGCCGGCATTCCCGAGGCCGCTCCCGCCGTACACCAACGAATCGCTGTTGAGGATCTCGCGCCACATTCCGCTGAGAGGCACTCCCACCCGGTATCCGGTCCGCGGGACCGGGGTGAAGTTGCAAACGGCCAGCACAATTTCTCCGCCGTCGCGATTTTTCCGAATCCAGCCGACGACGCTCGATTCGACATCGGTGCAATCGATCCATTCAAATCCCGCCGGATCGCAATCCGTGGAATGCAGGGCCGGCTCGCGGGCATACATCGCGTTCAGGTCGCACACCCAGCGCTGCAATCCGATGTGCGGATCGAACTCGAGGAGATTCCATTCCAGGCTCTCATCGTGGTTCCATTCCTTCCACTGGCCGAATTCCCCGCCCATGAAAAGCAGCTTCTTCCCGCTCATCGCATACATGTATCCGTACAGCAGGCGCAGATTGGCGAACTTTTGCCAGTCGTCGCCGGGCATCTTTGCCAGGAGCGAGGCTTTTCCGTGCACCACTTCGTCGTGGGAAAGCGGGAGCATGAAGTTTTCGGAAAAGGCGTACAGCAGGCGGAAGGTCAGATTGTTGTGATGGAACCGGCGGTGGATCGGCTCCTTGGTGATGTAGGCCAGCATGTCGTGCATCCAGCCCATATCCCACTTGAAGCCGAACCCCAGCCCGCCCAGATAGGTGGGTTTGGAGACCATCGGCCAGGCGGTGGATTCTTCCGCGACGGTCTGCACGCCCGGGTTTTCCCGGTAGACGTCCTCATTGAACAGGCGCAGCCAGGAGATCGCCTCGAGGTTTTCGTTGCCGCCGTACGGGTTCGGGCGCCACTCGCCCGCCTTGCGGGAGTAATCCAAATAAAGCATCGAGGCCACCGCGTCCACCCGCAACCCGTCGGCGTGGTATTCGGCGAGCCAGAAGAGCGCGCTCGAAAGCAGGAAGGAACGCACTTCGCGCCGCCCGTAGTTGAAGATGTAGGATTTCCAATCCGGATGAAATCCCTGCTGCGGATCGGAGTGCTCGTACAGGTGGGTCCCGTCGAAGTTGCCGATCGCATGCGCGTCGGTCGGGAAGTGCGATGGGACCCAATCCAGGATCACCCCGATCCCGTTCTGATGCAGCATGTCGATCAGATGCTTGAAATCCTGCGGCGTGCCGTAGCGGCTGGTCGGCGCGAAGTAACCGGTGGTCTGGTAGCCCCAGGATCCGAAGAAGGGGTGCTCCATCACCGGCAGGAATTCCACATGCGTGAAGCCCAGCTGCTTAATGTATTCCGGAAGAACGCCGGCCAGCTCGCGGTAGGAAAGCGGCCGGTTGCCCTCTTCGGGCACGCGCCGCCAGGAACCGATGTGCATTTCGTAAACCGACACCGGCCGCTTGTGCAGGTCCGCGGCGGAGCGGGCCTGCATCCAATCCCGGTCGTTCCAGGCATACTCCAGATCCCAGACGATGGATGCCGTCCGCGGCGGCACTTCAAAATAAAATCCGTACGGGTCGAGCTTTTCCATCCGGTATCCGTGATAACGGGATTGGATGAGGTATTTGTACAGCGTGCCGCGTTCCACGCCGGGCAGGAAGCCCTCCCAGATGCCCGAGGAACCCTTCGGCGAAAGTTTATTTTTCCGGCCGTCCCAGCCGTTGAAATCCCCGATGACCGAGACGCGTTCGGCGTCCGGGGCCCAAACGGCGAAATACGTCCCGGGCCGGCCCTCTACCTCCGCCGGGTGCGCGCCGAGCTTGTGGTAGAGGCGGAAGTGCGAGCCTTCATTGAAGAGGTAAAGATCGTCTTCGGTCAGCAGGGAAAAATACGGCAGCGGCATACGGGGACGACTCCTAAATAACGATGCGGGCCTCACCTGCCAATATACCGCGAAAAAATGGAAATAGCCACAAAGGGCACATAGGACACATAGATTTTTTGTTTTCTTTGTGGCAATTCTTCATGGTACTTACAGCTGCCTTTCAATGCCCACTCCACTACCAATGCACCGCGAAGCAGCGGGATTTGCATAGCCGGCGTTCTTGCGCGCAAATGAACGATTCGATCGATCGATGGAAAAACAAAAGCCACAAAAAGCACAAAGAACACAAAAATAAACCCTTTGTGTCTTTTGTGCTTTTTGTAGCTATTATTTCTCGGGCTTCAAGCCATTCTACAAAGCCGATTCCTCGTCCATCCGGCCCTGGATTGTATACAGCCGGTAATACAGGCCGTCGTTCGCCATCAACTGATCGTGGCTGCCCATCTCGCGGATCGACTTGTCGGCGAGCACCACGATCGTATCCGCGGCGCGGACGGTGGACAGCCGGTGGGCGATGACGATCGTCGTCCGCCCGCGGATCAGCCGCTCGAGCGCTTCCTGGATCAGAAGTTCGGTTTCGGTGTCCACCGATGAGGTGGCCTCGTCGAGGATGAGAACCGGGGCATCCTTGAGCAGCGCGCGGGCGATCGAGAGGCGCTGCTTCTGCCCGCCGGAAAGCTTCACCCCGCGCTCGCCGATCAGCGTGTCGTACCCTTCGGGAAGGGCGGCGATGAACTCGTGGGCGTTGGCCGCCTGCGCCGCCGCGATGACCTGCCCCTCGTCCGCCTCCGGCCGCCCGAAGAGGATGTTCTCCCGGACCGATCCGTAGAACAGGAAAACGTCCTGGAGCACCATGCTGACCTGCCGGCGCAGGTCCGCGAGCTTGTAGCGGCGCAAATCCACGCCGTCGAGCAGGATCTCGCCGGCCGTAATGTCGTAGAAGCGCGGGATCAGGCTCACCAGCGTGGTTTTTCCCACGCCGGTCGGCCCGACCAATGCGACAACCGAGCGGGCCGGGATCTCCAAATCGATTCCCTCGAGAACCGGGATGCCGGGCAGATATTCGAAACGCACGCCGCGGAACGCCAGCGCCCCTCCGGCCCGGCCGGCGAGAGGGATCGCCCCCGGATCATCGTGCACCTCCGGCTTTTCCTCCAGAAGCGATGCCACCCGGTCGGCGCCGGCCAGCGAGCTTTGGACCGCTTCCCAGGCTCCACTGAGGTTGTGCATCGGCAAATAGAACAAATCCAGATACAGGAAGAACGCCACGAGGTCCGCCACCGGCAGCGCCCCCTGCAGCGCCAGCCGTCCGCCGAAGTAGATCACCACAATCGTCCCCAGGGACAGGGTAAATTCCACAAATGGTTCGAAGGTCGCCATCAGCCGCAGCGCCCGCAAGAGAGACCGGCGGTAATTCTCGATCCGCTGCCCGATCCGGATCGCCTGATCCCCTTCGCGGACGAAGGCTTTAATCTCGCGAATACCGGACAGATTGTCGTTGAGCTCGGCGTTCAGGTCCCCAAGCTCCTTCTGCCGGAAGCGGAAGGCCGGCCGCACATAATGCGCATACAGGGCGAGGGAAAGGATCACCAGCGGGACGGGCAGGGTGCTGAGCAGGGTCAACTGCCAATTGAGGCTGAGGAGCACGGCGGTAACCCCCACCAGCGTCACCAGATTGACGATCACATCCGGAATGGCGTGAGCGATGAACTGCTCGAAAAGTTCGGTGTCATTTATCACCTGCGACATCAACTGCCCGACCTGCTGTTCCTGGTAGAAGCGCAATGAAAGGCGCTGGACATGTTCGTAGATATGGCGGCGCACGTCGGCCACCACGCTCCAGCCGGCGATGTGCGCCATGTAGGAACGGAGGAATTGCAGAACGGCCCGGGCCGCGAAGACGATGAGGACGATCAGCGCCAGCCGCCCGACGAAATCCTCCGAGGATCCCGCGAAGGACGGATCGGTCACGGCGGCCACCAGGAGCCTTACGATCCACGGCACCAGGAGCTGTACGCCCACCAGCAACAACATGCTTGCCGCGGCAACCGCGAGCGTCAGCCAGTATCGCCTGGCGTAGGTAAGGATTATTCGGAAAGGTTTATTGAGCATGGGGGGAAGTATAAACCCTAGACCGCGGAAGGCGCCGAAGATTTGTTCGTCATTCCCGCGTGATCTCAGCGGGAATCCAGAAGGTGCTCAAGAAATTAATAACAGGAAAATAATTCCTGGATGCCCGCCTTCGCGGGCATGACGATCAGTGGATGCTTTTTGCCGTCCGTAGTTTCACTTTTCTACTCTTTTTCCCAGATCACTGCCTCGTGCGGGCGCAGGCGGATGCCCGGATCGGCCGAAGGCGGCGCCGCGCCTTCCGCCGGATGGGTCGAGAGGAGCAGGCGCCAGGAGCAGGCGGGAAGCGGCGCCTCGGGGACAGTCGATAGCGGTGCGTCCGAAAAATTCAAAGCCACCAGTACTGTTTGCGATTTTGTTTCGCGCAGGTAAACCAGGGCCCGGTCCGAGCGCACCGGAATGGGCTGAAAATCCCCGGCCTGCAGCGCCGGCGTCTTTTTCCTCAGCCAAATTAATTTGCGGTAGAACGAGAGTACCGAGTCCGGATCCTCGCGCTGGGCCTCCACATTCACTTCCCGGTAATCCGGATTCAGCGGCAGCCACGGTTTGCCGGTGGTGAATCCGGCGCCGGCATCCGCGTTCCATGGAATCGGCGTGCGGCAGCCGTCGCGCCCTTTGTAGAACGGCCAGTAACGCTTTCCAGGCGGATCCTGAATCTCATCGCGGGCGATCTTCCCGTCGCGCATGCCGATCTCCTCGCCGTGATACAGGAAAGGCGTTCCGCGCAGGGTGAGCAGCAACGCGGCGGCAACCTTGGCGCGCGCCTCCGGCCAGCGCCCGCCGTAGCGGGAGGCATGGCGCACAATATCGTGATTGGACAGGACGTAGCATGGCCAGCCTTCCCCGGACAACGCCTCTTCGAACGCGGCGACTTTTTTCAAAAACGCCCGCGGCGACCAGCGCTGGTCGGTGAATTCAAAATTGAACGCCAGCGGCAGCAGGCCGTCCCGGCTGTAGCGGGCGGCCTCCGCCTTCCCGCCCATGATCTCGCCCACCGCCATCCGCTCGCCGTAGAAATCCAGGATCGAACGGATCTCGCGGTAAGCCCCCAAGAGCTCGGGCTGATCCTTGTCGTACACATGCCGCTGGCGCTCGTAGCCGCGGATCCCGAGCGCCGGCGGATTGTTGCGCAGCATCGAATCCTTGAAGTAGGCGTTGACCACGTCGAGCCGGAACCCGTCCACGCCGCGGTCCAGCCAGAAGCGGAAGACGTCCATCACCGATCGGCGCACGTTCGGGTTGCGCCAGTTGAGGTCCGGTTGCTGCTCGAGGAACATATGGAAGAAATACTGGCGCGTGCGCGGATCCCACTTCCACGCCTTCCCGCCGAAGACCGACTGCCAGTTGTTGGGCACGCCGCCGAAGCGGCCCGGGTCCTGCCAGATGTACCAGTCGCGCTTGGGGTTAACCCTGGCGGCTCGGCTTTCGACGAACCACGGGTGGAGATGCGAGGTGTGATTGAGGACCAGGTCGAGGACGATCCGGATCCCGCGCCGGTGGGCCTCCGCCACCAGGAGATCGAAATCGGCCATCGTCCCGAACAGCGGATCGATTCCGCAGTAATCGGAAACGTCGTAGCCGAAGTCAAATCCGGGTGACGGGAAAAACGGCGAGAGCCAGATCGCGTCCACGCCGAGCGAGCGGGGCGTGCCGTCGTTGAGGTAATCCAGGCGGGAGATCACGCCGCGCAGGTCGCCGGTCCCGTCGCCGTCGGTATCGGCGAATGAGCGGGGATAGATCTGATAGATCACGCCCGTTTGCCACCAGGGTTTGCCGGCCATGTGACCTCCTGCGTGGATAGAATGGGTGGATTATACCTTTCGGTTTTTTCTTGGCGTGGATCGTACGCGCCTTTCCATCCCATCCCTCCTCCCCCGATACTCCTTCTTGTACATCCTTTTACATTAAATATCCCCTCCTCCCTTCCCGTATAACGGGAAGGGAGGAGGGGAGAAGGGGAGGTAGGATGGGGTGGCGCAGAATTTCAGAGCAGCGCACCTCGAATTCTTACTTCTTCAGCACGCCTTCCTTCTGATAGCGCTGGAACAGCTTCCCCCATTCGGTTTCGGCGCGCCATTTTTCATACACGCGTTTGGATTTGAACGGCCAGTGGATGTAATCATGGTTGAACTCGGAGAGAAAGATCGGGATCGCCACCAGCGGCGTGTGCAGCACCAGCTTCTGCAGGACCTTGGTCGGGCCGTACCAGGCCATCCAGGCCATGAAGGTGTGCACGTTGCTGCCGACATGGAAATGCCAGTTCTCGCCGGAGACGTCGTCGCCGACGAGTTCGATCTCGCGCACGTCCCCCGTCCCCAGCCCCTGCTCGTGCGCCAGGCGGATGTACCCGATCTTCATCGGATCGAACCCCATCATCTTTGCCGAGACCGCGTCGATTGCCACCTGGTCGGCCGAGGCCAGGATCACGTTTTTCACGATCGGAGTCGGCGTGCGCGGGCCGGTGCCGTCTCCGGCGGTGGTGCCGTCCATGAAGGCAAACATCCCGGGGTGGATTTCCTTCTGGATCGCGAGCAGGTCGGTCAGCGTTTCGTGGATCCAGGAGTGGGTGTAGTGCCGGTAGGTGGAGAGCAATCCGCCGAAGGCGTTTTTCACCGCTCCGGTCGTGGTCGTGTAGATATGGGTTTTCACCGTCGGCAGATGAACGATATTCTTGCCGAAGAAATAATCCGGGATGCGGATGCCCTTGTCGAAGATTTTATCCAGCACAAGCATCCTGGCTTTGGGCTTGTATTCCACCCAGGTCATGTCCTCCGGGCGGAAATTGTATTTTATGGGAATGTTGTAGTGTTTAAAGACCGGGAGGAACCCGTTCAGGTCCTCGCCCTTGAAGGCGTTGATCACCACGGTCTTGTTCTGGACGCAGACCAGGTCCTGGAAGCCCGATTTCTGCAGCGCAAGGATCGCGCCTTCCAGCTGCCAGGGCGTGGAATTCGCGCTCGGGAGCGGGTAATGCCAGGAGATGTTGTCTTTGAGGATGGTCGTCTTGCCGGGGGCAAGCGCCTGCTTCCCGCCCGCCAGTTCGAACAGGCGGGCATAATCCGCAAGCACGGTTTCCGGTGTGGTGCGTAACACAGCGACTTTCGATTTCGCGGCCATAGGCAACCTTTCTTATCCGGATTATAGCGCATGGGAGAAACGACCATCGACGATGGACCATCGACGATCGCATGACTAACCCCCTCACCCCTCCCCTCAATCCCTTCTGGACACCCCTCGCCTCCTTCCCGAGTTTCGGGAAGGGGGAGAGGACGACCTCAACCTCGGCGGCTTTCCGAGGTGAAGGTCGGGAGAGGGGGTTAGGACAGCGGTTGCAAAAGCTCAAATCCGGTATTCGGGTCCAGCACTCTCTTCGCTTCCGTGCCGGTCAATTCCCAGAGGATGATTTCCATTACATGCCAAACTTTCACGCCGCGCCGGACGCAGCCGGTGACGGTCGACCCTTCCCGGCCGCAGGCAATATGCATATGCAAGATCGGCATTCCATCCGGCCCGGGAAAGATCGTCCCCACTCCGGTCGCTTCGCTTGTCCCGGCCAGGATGTGCTCCATCGGGTGCACCGGCAGGGTCCGCGCCTGCTCGGGGCCCACGACCAGAGTGCTGCCTTCATCCGCCCCGCCCAGGATGATCAGCGCCGCTGCGCGGATATTTTGCTTCACGGCGAAAGCTTCAACGGTGTCATGCAGGATCTCACCGTCTTCCAAGCGGATTATGAAGATGCGGCCGGGTGTTGCGGTGCTGTATTTCATGAAGATCTCCTTAAAACATCCCGAGACCCGCTTTAGGTCGGGGGATCGGTTCCGGATTTACTTCAGGATTCTTGGAAGAGCCGCCAGGTTTGAGGAATTAATTTGCCGATTCCTCGGGGCTTTACCCCTCGGAATGACTCTCCAACCTTTACCACCACACTTCAAACTCCACCACCGATTCAAGCGGTGTTGTCTCCCACACGCCGCGCACGATGACGCGGATCCGCGTTCCCGGATCGGCTTCCGGCACCCGGAAGGATAGCGACGCCATGCCGTTTTCGTCGGTCGGCGGCAGCGTGATTTCCAGCAGCGCCTGGCCGTCCTTTTCCAGCGTCACCTGAAGCGTCACGCCCGGCACCCCGGCGCCGGTCGGATCGGTGAGCGCCACCTGGAGGGTCTGCATCTCGCCGGGTCGGAGGGTCGGGCGGGCAAGCGAGGCGTACAACCGGGTCACGCCCGCGGCCGGCCCGGCCGAGCCGGTGGCCGGTTCGCGCAGGGCGCGATCGTATCCGCGCAGCAGGAAGAAAGTTTCGCCGCACCGTTCGCGCACGATCCCCCCATTGATCCACTGAAGCCGCGCATATTCGAAATCCTGGTACAGGATGCCTCCCGCGTCCATTGTCATTTCGGAAACCGGCGGGCCAAAGTGCTCCACGCCCGCGGTGCGTACGTACTCTCGGAATTCATAACACAGGTTGTGGCCGGTCTCCTGCGCGTAGGAGCAGTTGGAATCCTTCGAAGCCGGGGCGCCACCCTGCCGGCGGCCGAGCAGGTCGCTGATTTTAAGCAGGAAGATGTGCAGGTCGCCCGGATCCTGCGCCAGGACGCCGTATTCGAATATCTGCAGCGTCCATCCCAGATCACGGTCGGGGAATGCCCGCGTGACCGGCCGCCCGAGCCAGCGCTCCCCCTCCATTCCCTTGTAGGTATCCAGGAACGGGAATTCCAGCAGATGGCCGTTGTCGAAACTGGCCACCTCGCCGGAATAGACGATATACACCGGTTCGATTTGCAGCGCGGATTGCGCGCCGGGTGAGGAGGCGGGCGGAGCACACCCCGCCAGGAGGATTCCCGGCAGCATCAGGAAGAGGAGCACGGTGACCCGCCAGCGGCGGCCGCAGAATTGGCTCATGCGACGGATCCGCCCGCGGCGGAAAACGGATCATCCGGCGCGGGAGTTTCATTATATATCCTACAACGGGTACCTGGGGGAGGATGGGGCTTTCGTACTTATTGCTGGAAATAATTGGGCTGCACTCTGATAGCAAAAAACGTCTCTGTATATAAATCCTAGCGCCTTGGCGCCTTTGCGTTGAGGTTTTTACCGCAAAGGCGCTACGGGGCAGAGACGCAAGCTGGAATCAGGTTTCCCCCCGCCTCAATCTCAGAAAGGAATCGTATCGTTCCGGGCTGATTTTTCCCTCTTCGACCGCACGTTTCACGGCGCAGCCCGGCGTATTCTCGTGCGTGCAATCGCCGAAGGAACAGTGTTCGACCCACGGACGGATCTCCGGGAAGTACGCATCCAGCTCCTCCGGGTCGATATCAAAAAATGCGATCGCCCGCAGGCCCGGCGTATCCGCCACAAAACCGCCCTCCACAAGCTCGATCAACTCCGGGGCAACGGTGGTGTGGCGGCCCTTCTGGAGCAGTTGGCTGACATGGCTGACGGCGAGCCCAAGCCCGGGTTGGATCGCATTCAGCAAGCTCGATTTTCCGACACCCGAAGGCCCCGAAAGCACGCTGAGCTTCCCGCGCAGGATCGCCCGGAGCGGATCCACGCCCTCGCCGGTTTGGGCGGAAGTAAAGATCACCGGGTAGCCCACTTTGCGGTAAATCCCGAACTTTTTCTCCGGCTCGCCCGCTTCCACCAGGTCGACCTTGTTGGCGCATACGACGGCCGGAATTTTCGCCCGCTCCGCCACAACCAGGAAGCGGTCGAGCATGCGCAGGTGCGGTTCCGGTTCGGCGCAGGCGAAGATAAACACGGCCTGCTCCGGATTGGCGATGATCACCTGCTCGGTTTCCGCCCGGGCGTAGCCGCGGCGCCCGCCGGCGGCCGGCGAGGAGCGCGAGAGCACCCGGCTGCGCGGAAGGATCTCCTCGATCGTGGCGATTCCGTCGGCGGCGGGGAGCACCATCACCCGGTCGCCGACCGCGGCGATATCCGTCGCGACGCGCTTCTTCTTCAACCGCCCGCGTAACTGGCAGGTTAAATTTCCGCGATCGGTCCGCACGGTGAAGAAACCGGATTGCGCCTTGACGACCAGTCCTTGAAGTTTCTCATCCATGTCTTTGGAATTAATTTCCTTGAGCCGGTGTCGGGCTCGCTTCCGGCGTATCGGTGGCGCGAATCCCGTATTCGGATTCCCACGGGAAAATCGTCAACGGGCGGCCGAAGAAAAATATCTCGAATACGCGGCGGACCATCCGGGCGGCGTAGACGGATCCCTCGCCGGCGTATTCCGCGATCA
>CAZYSF010000024.1:0-22821 GCA_964649635.1 uncultured Anaerolineales bacterium
ATTATGACGGTTCTGAATAATCCAGAAATCAAAGCATCCCGCGGGCGAAAATCCGCCGTTCCCCGGCTGATCCCGGTCGCGGCGGCGGTCGTTGTCTGCGGCGTCGTCTGGCAGGCGGTGGCCGCCTTTGCCGGAATACCCGCCTTCATCTTCCCCGGGCCGCTGGCGGTGGCCGGACGACTGGGGGCGGTTCTTGCGGATGGAACCCTGGTCCGGCATGCGCTCTTCACACTGGGCGAGGTGCTCGCGGGAATGGCGGCGGGCGTGGGTGCCGCGGCAATGCTCGGATACCTGCTTGGAAAATCGCGGTTGGCGGAGCAGATCCTTGCGCCGTATATCGTCGCCACCCAGGCCATCCCGGTGGTGGCGATCGCGCCGCTGCTCTTTATCTGGCTGGGGAGCGGGTTTGCCTCGAAGGTTCTGATCTGCGCGCTGATTGTTTTCTTCCCGGTCCTGGTCAATACCGTGATCGGGTTGCGTTCGGTTTCGGCCAATCTGCGGGAGTTGATGCGTTCGCTGGGGGCTTCGCGCTGGCAGAACTTCCGCCACCTGGAGCTGCCGGCCGCGCTGCCGGTCCTGCTTGGAGGCCTGAAGGTGGGCGCCACGCTGTCGGTGATCGGTGCGGTGGTGGGGGAATTTATAGCGCCCGACCGGGGATTGGGCTTCCTGATCAGCGTCGCGCGCGGCCAGTACGACACCGCGCTGGTGTTCGTCGGCGTGTTTTCGCTCGTCGCCATGGCGCTGGCGCTGTATGGGCTGGTCGCCTGGGCGGAGAACAGGTTCCTGGCGTGGAGAGAATGAACTTTGTTGATGGTCGCGTAGGGCTGAGCGAAGCGAAGCCCGTATCGAGACCTGGCTTCGCATATCGAGATGGCGGTCTCGATACGCAAAGAACGCTACTCGACCGCCGTTTTTCATGAAAGGATTGGAAATGAGACGATTTTTATTTTTAATATTTAGCACCGCCCTCCTGGCAGCGTGCGCGCCGGTCACGGGAAAATCCGCCATTCAAACCGTCCGTCTGCCGATGGGGTACATCCCGAACGTCCAATTCGCGCCGTTCTACGTCGCGGCCGAGAAGGGATACTTCCAGGATGAAGGGATCGCCATCGAGTTCGACTACAAGTTTGAAACCGATGGCGTGGCGCTGGTCGGCGCCGGCGAACTCCCCTTCGCGATGGTGTCCGGCGAACAGGTGCCGCTGGCCCGGGCACAGGGCTTGCCGGTGGTGTATGCCATGGCCTGGTGGCATGGGTATCCGGTGGCGGTTGCGGCACTGGAAGATTCCGGGATCCGCACCGTGCAGGATCTGAGGGGAAAGAAAGTCGGCATCCCGATCCTGGCGGGCGCTTCCTATGTCGGGTTCCGGGCGCTCCTGAATACGGCCGGAGTGGATGAAGCGGATATCACCCTGGAAGTCATCGGATACAACCAGGTGGAAGCGCTGGTTAGCGGCCAAGTGGATGCCGCCGTCGTCTACGCCAACAACGAGCCGGTCCAGCTTGCCGCGCGCGGGTACAAAGTGAACGTTATCCGGGTTGTGGATTTCGTCGATCTGGCTTCCAACGGATTGCTGACCAACGAGGAGACGATCACCGGGCAGCCGGATCTGGTGCGCGGGATGATCCGCGCGATCCTGCGCGGGGTCGACGATGCGATCGCCGATCCGGATGAAACCTACCGGATCCGCCGCAAGTACAATGAAGGATTGGCCGAAGAGGATCCGATCCAAAAACAGGTGCTGGCGGAGACGCTCGCCTTCTGGAAGACCGACAAGCCCGGCTGGAGCGATCTGGCCGCATGGCAGAATATGGAAGCCACGCTGCGTTCGATGGGGCTTCTGGACGTGAAAATGGATATTACCAAGGCGTTCACGAACGAGTTCCTGCCGGAGTGAAAGGCGACCATCGACGGTCGACCATCGACCATCGGAAGGCCGGCCGTTGACCATGGCCGTTTGTCGAATGAGAACCGAGGAGCGTGAGGGATGCATTTGCGATCCACCGATTTCATTGGAAGGAAAGTCGTTGTGGAGATCGACCGGCCGGTGGGTTCGCGGCATCCAACCCATGGTTTTCTTTACCCGGTGAATTACGGATTTGTTCCCGGGACGCTTGAACCGGATGGAGAGGCGATGGATGCTTATGTGCTGGGTCTATCCGCGCCGGTGAAGGAATTTGAAGGCTTGTGCATCGCGGTGATCCATCGCCTGAACGATGACGAGGACAAGCTTGTCCTGACCCCCGCGGGGAAGGAATTCACGGATGAGCAGATCCGCGGCTTGACGGATTTTCAGGAGCGGTTTTTTCAGGTTGAAATTATTCGGACCAACACGGGATTTAGATCAAATGAAGACACCGATCCTGCAAGCTGAAAACCTGACCGCCGGATTTTCCGGCGCGGAGACGGAATTGCGCGCACTCGGCGAGGTTTCCTTTTCCATCGCGCGCGGGGAATTCGTGTGCGTGGTCGGGCCTTCCGGCTGCGGTAAAAGCACGCTGCTGCGCCTGCTCGGCGGATTGCTGAGCCCGACAACGGGAGAAGTTCTTTTCGAAGGCCGCGCGCTGGCCGGTCCTTCGCCGCGGATCGGGTTCATGTTCCAGCGTTCGAATCTCATGCCGTGGCGCAGCGTCGAAAAAAACATCCGCCTGCCGCTGGAACTGGACGGCACGCCGGGGGCCGAAGCGGACACCGCCGTCTCGGAGCTGGTGGAACTGGTTGGGTTGGCGGGATTCGAACGCAGCCTGCCGCGCGAACTCTCCGGGGGGATGGCGCAGCGGGTGGCCCTGGCGCGGGCCCTGGCGCACGATCCGGAAGTGTTGCTCTTGGACGAACCGTTCGGCGCGCTGGATGCGCTGACCCGCGACCGGATGGGCGCCGAACTCATGCGCATCGCACAGGACCGGCGGAAAACGGTCGTCATGGTCACCCACTCGATCCCCGAGGCGATTCTGATGGCGGACCGGGTGCTGGCGCTGACATCGCGCCCGGGAAAACTGCGCCTGGACCTGGCGGTCGGCCTTCCCCGGCCGCGCAGGGAAGAGATGGCCTATACTAAAAAATTCGGCGCCATGGCCGAACGCATCCGGACCGCGATCGGAGAGGCGGTATAATTTGAAAATCCCGGCGCCCCAGTAGCTCAACGGATAGAGCAGAGCACTCCTAAGGCTAAGGCTGGGGGTTCAATTCCCTCCTGGGGCACACGCGAACGCCGGCAGACACGCCGGCGTTTTCCTTTTAATACCAATTCCCGGAAAACGGTCTGTGCTATACTTTCGACGGCGGATCGGAGGAATCATGAAATTGCTCGAAGAGCGGATCCTCAAAAACGGACGCAACCTGGGAAATGGAATCCTTAAAGTCGACGGATTCATCAACCACCAGGTCGATCCGCTGCTGATGGATGCTTGCGGACGGGAATTCGCGGAGCGGTTCAAGAGCCTTGGAGCGACCAAGGTCCTCACCGCGGAAATATCCGGGATCGCCCCGGCGCTGCTGACCGCCGTGCATCTCAAACTGCCCGTCGTCTACGCGCGCAAATCCAAACCGATCACCATGCCGGACCAGGTATTCCTGACCCTCGCGCCGTCGCACACCAAGGGGCGCACGATCGAGCTGATCGTCTCCCCGGAATTCCTTTGCGAGGGGGACAAGGTTCTGATCATCGACGATTTTCTGGCGTCCGGGCAGACCATCCTCGGCCTGGTGCGGCTGGCGCAGGCGGCCGGCGCGGAGGTGGTCGGAATCGGGACACTGATCGAAAAAACCTTCGACGGCGGGCGCGACCTGCTGGCTCCCACCGGCGTTCCGGTGGAAGCGCTGGCGGTGATCACAGACATGCAGGATGGGAAGATCGTTTTCGCCCCGTAATGCCGTTGAGTGTCTCAAGATAATCCTCCACTGGTAAGATGTTCTTTCCCGTGAACAACCGATAATGCCGGACCCAATTCCTGCTCTCCTTTTCCTCTCACCCTCCCCTTGAGGGAAGCCGGAGAGGGGATTGGGCCTTATTGGAGCCTCACAAATGGATTCGGTCGCCATACTCGATTTTGGATCGCAATATTCGCAGTTGATCGCCCGCAGAATACGCGAGGCGCAGGTTTACTGCGAATTGTTCCCGCATGACGCGCCGGAGGAGAAGGTGATGGCCCTGCGGCCGAAGGCGTTCATCCTCTCCGGCGGGCCGAACAGCGTGTACGATCCGGGAGCCCCCGGCCTTCCGCCATTCGTGCTTTCCTCCGGATTGCCGGTTCTCGGCATCTGTTACGGCATGCACCTGTTGGCCCGCGCGCTCGGCGGCCGCGTGGCGCCGTCGGATCGGCGGGAATACGGACGGGCGGAAGTCCGGCCGGAATCCGGATCCGCCATCCTCCCACAAAAGGGTTTCCAGGCCTGGATGAGTCACGGTGACCGGGTGGACCGGCTGCCGAAGGGATTTCAAACGACCGCCGTCTCCGACAACTGCCCGGTCTCGGCTATGGAAAATCCGATGCGCCGGTTGTATGCGCTGCAATTCCATCCGGAGGTCAACCATACCGATGGAGGCCGGGAAATACTGGCCGCGTTCCTGCGAACGGCGGGGGTCAAACCGGAATGGACCCCCGGCTCGGTCATCGAGCAGAGTGTGGCGGCCATTCGCCGGCAGTTGGGGAGCGAGGCGGTTGTCGCGGGGGTCAGCGGCGGCGTGGATTCCACCGTCGCGGCGGCGCTGGTGCACAGGGCGGTGGGGCGCCAGCTCAAGTGCATTTTCGTCGATACCGGCATGCTGCGCGCCGGCGAGCCGGAGGCGGTGGCGGCCGCTTTCCGCGAAACGCTTGGGGCGGAACTCATCGCGGTCAATGCCGCGGAGGAATTTTTGGATGCCCTGGCGGGCGTATCCGATCCTGAGGAAAAGCGCAGGATAATCGGCGAAAAATTCATCCGCGTGTTTGAACGCGAGGCGCTCAGGGCCGGCGGGAAGGGCGGTTCGGCCCGCTTTCTGGTCCAGGGGACGATTTATCCGGATGTGGTGGAAAGCCGCGCCCCCGAGCGATCGTCGGCCGATAAAATTAAAACCCATCACAACGTCGGAGGCCTGCCGAAAGACCTCGGATTTGAACTGATCGAACCGCTGCGATACCTGTTCAAGGATGAGGTCCGCAAGGTCGGCGTCGAACTCGGCCTGCCGGAATCGCTTGTTTGGCGGCAGCCGTTCCCCGGGCCGGGGCTGGCGGTGCGCTGCCTCGGCGAGATCACGTGGGAACGGCTGGCCATTCTGCGGGCGGCGGATAAAATTCTCTCCGACGAACTTGCCGCCGCCGGCATGCTGCGCGGCGAAACCGCCCAGGCGTTCGTGGTGCTGCTCCCCGTCCGCTCGGTGGGCGTGATGGGCGACGGCCGCACGTATCAGGAGGTGTGCGCGATCCGCGCCGTGACCACCGAGGATTTCATGACCGCCGACTGGGCCCGGCTGCCGCTCGACCTCCTGGCGCGGATCTCCAGCCGGATCGTAAACGAGGTGAAGGGGATCAACCGCGTGGTGTACGACATCACCAGCAAACCCCCGGCGACCATTGAATGGGAATGACTCCCGGCGGGGCGAACGGAATAGTTCGATGAATCCTTTGCATATTCTGCGCGATAGCATCCGGATCACGTTCCACGCATGGGCGCTGTGGATCCTGGCCTTCCTTCTATATCTGGTGATGATCCCGGCGTTGATTCTGGCCGGTGGAATGGGGGCCGCCGCATCGTATGGAATACTGCCTGCGCAGGACAACCTCTTGAACGCGCTTAACCTGCCGTGGCCGGATTTTTCAACGCTGGAATGGGCGCTGTTCTTCGTAATATCGCTGATCCTGCTGACCGCCTCTTCCCTGCTCTCCTGGGCCATCCAGGCCGCGATGATCCGCGCGGCGGACGCGGCGGCGGACGGGAAGCCGCTCTCCGCCCTCAACGCGCTGAAATTGGGGAAAGACCGCTGGTTGAGCCTCCTGAAGCTGGCCCTCACCTTCGGCCTGATCATACAAGCGATGGGAATCCTCCCCGCTTTGCTTGCCATCATCCTGCGTGAGAATACCGCCTGGGGCTCCGCGGCAATGCCGCTGATCCAGACGTTTCTCTCGCCGATTAACCTTGTGCTCGGGATCCTTGTATTTCTGCTGATGATGTCGGTGGCCCTTGAGGATGCGCGGCCAAGGCTGGCTTTCCGGCGGGTGGGGGAGATCGTGCGATCGGGATGGTGGGGATTTTTGCTCGCGTACCTGCTGCAGGGAGTCCTCGCCCTGGTTATCGCCTTTATATTTGCCATCGTGCTGGCAATGGTGGTGATCCTTTTTACCGCGGCCTGGCTGAGCAATTCCACCGCCGGAACCGTCCTTGCGGTCGCGATCTGCGTGCTGGCATCCCCCATCGGGCTTGCGCTGCTGACGTTTGTCATGGTTTTCAGCACGGTCTATTTCACACTGACCTACCGGGGGGCGGCCGCTGAGGCGGCCGGGCGGATCCCGAACCCTTCGGTTCAATAAAGCGTATACTCAGGTAGTCCATGCATACATGAGGAGGTACCAATGAAAATCAATTATTCAACATTGCTGTCCAAAGCCTGGAACATCACCTGGAAATTCAAAGTGCTGTGGTTCTTCGGATTCCTGGCGGCGCTGGGTGGAGCCGGCTGGGGAGGTTCGGGCGGCGGGAGCAGCAGCCCCAACTTTAATTTCAGCAACGATTCGAGCTCGGGCAACTACCCGCGGGGCGATTACCCCCGGGGCGATATTCCTAAGGAGTGGCAGTCGGCGGTCGACCAACTATCAAAGATCGATGTCAATACCTGGATCACCATCGGGGTCGTGGTGATTTGCTCCCTGCTGCTGCTCGGGCTGGCGTTCTGGCTGCTCTCGATTGTCGGGCGCGGCGGCCTGATCGGCGGCATTGTCGCAGCCGATACCAACGATAAAGTCACCTTCCGGGAAGCCTGGGACATCGGCACCCATAACTTTTTGCGGTTGTTCCTGATCCGCCTGATCGGGTTCTGCGTTTCGCTGCTGTTGGGGGTCATCCTCTTTCTCCCAACTCTGCTCATCGGAATCGTAACCTGCGGACTCGGGTTCATCCCGATGATCTGCGTGGGCTTCATTATCGGGATCGTCGTCAATGTCTGGTTCGCTTATATGGATTACGTCGTTGTCGTCGAGAAGCGCGGAGTTGGGGAAGCCATCGGCCGGGCCTGGAGCGTCATGCGGGATAACATCGGCCCGGTCGCCATTCTGTACATCATCCTGTTCGCCGTTACCCTGGGGGTGGGATTGGGCCTGCTGATCCTGTTCGCGCCCTCGGGTGTAGTGATCTTCCTGAGCATGCTGCCGCTGATCACCGGATCGGGCGCCCTGAACACGGGGCTGCTGGCGGCCGGGATCGTGTTGTTTGTGCTCTTCATCATCGCATCCTGGATCGTGCAGGCGGTGATGACCGTCTGGGAAACCGCCGTGATGGTGCTGGCGTACCGGGAGTTCATTCAGCGATCACCGCTGCCGGCCGCGCCGACGGAGACTCAACCGCAGATTGCGGCTTGATGTTGTTGCGGAAGGTTACGAATGCCGCGAGGTCCTCCGGATCATTTGGAGGACCTCGCGTTACATATACATAGGTAACGCCGTACTTATTTACCATATGGTTTTTTCCGTCACGCCAATGCTGCTTGTCATTCGATATATTGATGATACAATGACTCGCAGAGAGATAGACGAGGCACGCCCAGCGCACGTCACACCCGGAATCGATCAAGAAAGGATCTGATATGTCCCTCTTCAATGACATTCTCGAAAAACTTGGTTTGAAAAAGAAACCCGCCGCGGCCGTTACCGCCGCACCCGCTTCGCCGCGCGCAACGGGAACGGGGTACACGCCTTCCGCCGGTTCCACCTCCGCGGGCAAAACCCCCTTCGCGCCGGCGCCGATCCAGGTCGTTGATGTTGTCAGCAAGCTCGAGGGTATGGCCAAAAAATACCCGATGAAGCTCAACTGGAAGGAATCCATCGTGGACTTGCTTGTCCTGCTGGATCTTCCGCACGGCGCCGATGATCTGAAGGAACTGGCCATGGACTTGAAATGCCCGGCCAACATCCTCGACGATTCCTTCAAGCGGAACATGTGGCTGCACAAAGCCACGCTCAAGGCGATTGCCGACAACGGCGGCAATATCCCGAGGAATTTGCTCGACTGATCATCCGTCGGGTCGAAAGACCCGGGCACGAATAATAAAGATGAGCTCCTGGGAGAGAGAAAGGATCAATGCTCTCCGTCGGGAGCTCATTTGATTTACCCCGCAATCGCGCCAATGCAAAAGGTCGATTTCGAGTTATGCAAGCGGATCGGCAGGGATCCACGGTATGGGAATCCCTTGCGGGATATAATCCATGCCTTGGGGGGAGAAACATCCCTCAGCAATCCAATCAACCGAATCCGCATCCCAAAGGGAGGCAAACATGAAACTTGAATTCGGTCAAATTCTCACCCGCGCGTGGCAAATCACCTGGAAAAACAAATCCCTGTGGTTGTTCGGTTTCTTAATCGCGCTTGTCGGCGAGACGGCAAGCGGTGGCAGCAATTCCCTTAATCTTCGCAACCAGATTTCCGACATGGACCTTTCCGCCAGTTCCGAATTCCTCCCGGCGGAAATCAGGAGTTTTATCGAGTGGTTGAAGACCATCGATTGGAACACCGCCTGGGTGTATGCCGTGCTCGCGGCAGGATGCCTCTTCATAGTTTGGATTCTGCTGAACCTCCTGTCCATCCGCGGGCACGGCGGATTGATCGCAGGGATTCTGAAGGCGGATAACGGGGAATCCGTCACAGTCCGGGAGGCTTGGTCGATGGGCGGGCGCTATTTCGGGCGTTTGCTGGCGGTCACCCTTATCGATTTGCTCATCCGATTGGCGCTGGCCGTCGTCGCCGTCCTGGTGATCGTCGGGGCGTTACTGCTCGTCCTTAACCGACATCTTTATGGCGCTCGAGACTTCCCGGTTTCCATCATCTTCCTGCTCCTGCTTATTTGTCCGATGTATTGCGGCGTCTTTGCGGCTTCCACCCTGCTGTCGTTCTTTTTTTATTTTGTAAAATTGGCGATCGTGATCGAAGACCTGGGGACCGCCGCTTCTTTCCGGCAGGCCTGGAAGGTGATTCGGGGATCTCTGGGACCGTTGGTGGTCATCGGTGTGATCGTGTTTGCGCTTGCGCTGGGAGTGGGAGTCCTGAGCGCAGTATGGACGGCGCCGGCGATCGGAGTGTTCCTGGCCGGAATTTGGCCCATGGTCAATGAAACGGGAATGCTGAATATGCCGCTCATGTACCTGGCCGGAGCGCTGTTCCTGCTCTCGCTGCCGGTCGGATGGCTGGTTTCGGCGGTATGGGTGACGTGGTCGAACGCAGTGTACACCCTTGCGTATAAGCGTTTGATTTCGGCGACGATCGCTCCGGCGCCTTCGAACTGAGGACGGTCCGCCCGCCCGCGCTGCTCCTCGGCGTCCGAAACGATGATCCGGGGCGCCAACACTTCGTTAATACTCGCGGAGTAGGATATAGCCATTCAGCGGCATGTCCGGCGTGAGGATATAATCGTATCCATACCCGCCCGCACCCCACTTTTCGTGGAGGGATTTCAGCTTATGATGCGATTTGACCGGTTCACCGAACGCGCCCAGGATGCCGCCCAGCGGGCGGCCGAGATCATCCAACGCTACGGCCACAACCAGATCGATACCGAGCACCTCCTGCTGGCCCTCCTGGAACAGCCGGACGGTGTGACCCCCCAAGTCCTGGAAAAACTGAATGTGAACGTGGATCTGCTTTCCCAGCGGTTGGATGCCGTACTGCGCAGCAGCCCGAAGGCCAGCATCTACGGGCAGGGCACCGGCCAGATTTTCATCACCCCGAGGGTCAAGCGGGTGATCGATCTGGCCAACGAGGAAGCCAACCGCCTGAAGGACGAATACATTTCCACCGAGCACGTGTTCCTTGCCATCATCACGGCCGAGCACAATACCAACGCGGGCCGGATCCTGGCGGAAAGCGGGATCACCAAGGAACGGGTGATGGAAATCATCCGGGAGATCCGCGGCGGCCAGCGGGTGACCGATCCGCAGGCGGAGAGCCGCTACCGGACTCTTGAAAAATATTCACGCGACCTGACCCAGATGGCGAAGGAAGGCAAGCTCGATCCGGTGATCGGTCGGGACGAGGAAATCCTGCGGGTGGTGCAAATCCTTTCGCGGCGGACGAAAAACAACCCGGTTCTGATCGGGGAGGCGGGCGTGGGCAAGACCGCCATCGTAGAGGGGCTGGCGCAGAAGATCGCCACCGGCGACGTGCCGGAGATCCTGATCGGCAAACGGGTGGTGGCGCTCGATCTCTCGGGGATGATCGCCGGTTCGCGCTTCCGCGGCGAATTCGAGGAACGGCTGAAGGCGGCGATCGAGGAAATCCAGCGCGCGGCCGGCGAAGTGATCCTGTTCATCGATGAACTGCATACGGTGGTCGGCGCGGGGGCGGCCCAGGGCGCGATGGACGCCTCCAACATGCTCAAGCCGGCCTTGGCGCGCGGCGAACTGCAATGCGTGGGCGCGACCACCCTGGATGAATATCACAAACACATTGAGAAGGACGCGGCGATCGAACGGCGGTTCGCACCGGTCTATGTCGACGAACCGAGCGAAGAGGAAACCGCCGCCATGCTGCGCGGCCTGCGCGACCGTTACGAGGCGCATCACAAGGTGCGGTTCTCGGATGCGGCGCTGGACGCGGCGGTCAAGCTCTCGCACCGCTACGTAACCGACCGGCGTCTCCCAGACAAGGCGATCGACCTGATGGATGAGGCCGCCGCCAAACTGCGCGTGGCTTTGTATTCCCTGCCGCCGGAGCTCAAAAAGCTGAAGGCGGAACTTACCCGGTTGCAGGGCGAGGAGGAGCAGGCCGGACTGGCGCGCGATTACGAACACGCCGCCCAGAAGAAAGCCGAACGGCTGCGGATCGAAGCCGAGTTCAACGCCAAGCGCAACCAGTGGGAATCCGAGCACCGTCTGGACGAGGTGGTGGACGAAAACGACATCGCCGAAGTCGTCGCCCAGTGGACCGGGATTCCGATGACGCAGATGCTGGAAGCCGAATCCGAAAAACTGCTCCACATGGAGGAACGGCTGCAGGAGCGGATCATCGGGCAGGATGATGCGATCCATGCCCTGGCCGATGCCATCCGCCGCGCCCGCTCCGGGTTGAAGGATCCGCGCCGGCCGATCGGATCGTTCATCTTCCTCGGCTCCTCGGGCGTGGGCAAGACCGAACTCGCCAAAGCTCTGGCCCAGTTCCTCTTCGACGACGAGGACGCTCTGGTCCGGGTGGACATGTCCGAATACCACGAACAGCACACGGTCAGCCGCCTGTTCGGCGCGCCGCCCGGATATGTGGGATTCGAAGAGGGCGGACAGCTGACCGAATCAGTCCGGCGCCGCCCGTACCGGGTGGTGCTCTTTGACGAGATCGAAAAAGCGCACCCGGACGTTTGGAACGCGCTGCTGCAGATCCTCGACGACGGACGGATGACCGACGGGCAGGGCCGGGTGGTGGATTTCCGGAACACCGTCCTGATCATGACCAGCAACCTCGGAACGGAATTCGTGAAGAAATCCGGTTCATTCGGCTTCCGGCGCAAGGGGGAAAACGGCGAAGAAGAGGAATCCAACGAGAAGATCGAAAAGGCGCTGAAGAGCACCTTCCGCCCCGAATTCCTGAACCGGATCGACGAGATCATCATCTTCTCCCCGCTAAAGCTGGAGGATATGGAAAAGATCGTCGAATTGCAGATGAAGCAGATCCAACAGCGGCTGTCCGAACAGGGATTGACCGTGACCCTGACCGAGGGGGCCCGCCAGTGGCTGGCCAAGGAGGGGTTCGACCCGGCGTATGGGGCGCGCCCGCTGCATCGCGCGCTGCAGAAACACATCGAAAGCCCGATCTCGGTCAGGCTCCTGCGCGGGGATTTCAAGAACGGGGATACCATCGTGGCGGAGTATCAGGAAGGAAAGGGAATAACGTTTGATAAGGGAAAATAAATCTACCAAAATTTAATTCTTCCACGAAGGACACGAAGGAAAACCAAAAGAACACGAAGGTTTTCTAATACAAATTTTGTGTTCTCCAGGTTTTTTCCAAGTATCCTTCGTGGGATACCGATATTGCAGGGCGTTTCCCCTGAGGCGGGCGAGACCCCGCGTCAAGACAATGATCTCGATACGCGTAGAACGCTACTCGATCACCTTATTACTCACAGCCCGTCGTATAATCCTGCGTTATCCTTTATGTGAGGCTCCCGGCGCTTTTTCATCATCCGACGGCAGGGATAGCGTATGGAACCTTTTCGACAACTTCAAAATCCACCTCGACCCGCGCCTAAAAAATGGCTATTAATTATTAGCGCGACGGTTCTATTGGCGATCCTCGCGCCCGTTCCCGTCCATGCCGCGCCGGCTGGATTTTCAGTCGACCGCAACCGCGCCGTGCTTGATTTTCCCAACACCGTCACCTTTCAACTGACAATCAGCGCCCCAAACGATATCGAGCGGATCGTCCTCGAATACGGCGTGGACCGGCTGACCTGCGGGGAAGTGGTCGGCAAGGCGTTCCCGGATTTCGCGCCCGACGCCCGGGTGGAGACGGAATGGACCTGGGACATGCGGCAGTCCGGATCCGAGCCTCCCGGTGCCCGTATCTGGTGGCAGTGGCGCGTGACGGATGCCGAAGGCGGCGAACAGCTGGTCGAGCGGTCGGAGATCGTATGGCTGGATACCGAGCACCCCTGGCAAGAAATTTCGGGCGACACGATCACCGTCCATTGGTATGAAGGCGGATCCGCATTCGGCGAGGATATGCTGGATTCGGCGGCCGGATCGGTCCGGCACATCAACGATCTGATCGATCTGCAGCCGGACGGCATGATCGACCTGTACCTTTATGCGAGTTATGAAGACATGCGGGATGCCGTCTTGTATGAGCCGGGATGGACCGGCGGGCAATCCTACGGCGAACAAAACATCATCATTCTCGGCGTTCCGGAGGGATACGAGGATTGGGGGAAAGCCGCCATCGCCCACGAGTTGATGCACAACGTAGTCGACCGATTCACCTTCTCCTGCCTGGTGCGGATCCCCTCCTGGGTCCATGAAGGGCTGGCGATGGTCAGCGAGGGAGGACCGGGCGAGGCGGGGATGGCGATGCTGCAGGATGCCATCGATGACAACGACATCTTCCCGCTGCGCAGCCTTGGAGGGGGATTTCCGGAAGATACCGACAAAGCGGAACTGGCTTATTACCAATCATACAGCGTTGTTGATTTTCTCATCCGCCGGGGGGATGCCGCGCGGATGCGGTCGTTTCTCGAATTGCTCGGCTTTGGCATGACCGCCGATGAATCGCTGCAAAAACTGTTTGGTTTCAATGTGGACGGCCTGGATGCGGCCTGGCGCGAATCCGTCGGCGCGGAACCGTTGCCGCAGGATGCGCTTGCGCCGACCCCGACCTCGACGGTTGTACCGACTTACAAACCGCTTTCCATCAATCCGGCGACGGGTCCGATTGTGGGCCCCGGAACACCGACCCTCACTCCGATTCCGGGATCCGCAGGCTTCGCGGGAGGCGCTTCCTGGGGGCTGACGGAATACCTTATCCTTTTATGCATCTGCGGGCTGTGCCTCGTTCCCATTATCGGGATCGGCGCCACGCTTATGATCGGGATCGTCCGGGGGAAAAAATGAAAACCTCTCATCGCGGATTTTCCCTGTCGGCGGCCGCCGCGGTTCTCTCGCTGGCATTCGGTTGGAAGGCGTACGCCGGCGAGCGAAGCTACCCGCGCGAAGAATCGTTATACCTCAGCGGAGGGGAAAGCACGGATCCGCGGGATTATGATCCCGCAACGACCCGCAGTTCGGGGGACAAGCTGGCTTTCAGCGGATTATTTTCCTTCTCCCCGCAACTGGAGCTGGTGAACGATCTGGTGGAATCCTACTCGGTGCGGGACGGCACTGTGTTCACGTTCGTCCTGCGCGCGAACGCGCGCTTTCATGACGGACGCGCGGTTACAGCCCAGGATGTGCTCTATTCGTGGGAGCGCGCCGCGGATCCGGCAACCGACTCCGATACGGTCCTGACCTACCTCGGGGACATCGTCGGCGTGCGGGAGATGCGCTCCGGCCAGGCCGACCATATTTCCGGCCTGCGCGTGGTGGACGAGCGCACGCTGGAAGCGACGATCGACAAGCCCAAGCCGTATTTCCTCGCCAAACTGACCTATCCGACGGCGTTTGTCGTGGATCGGACAAACGTGGAATCCGGTTCGGATTGGTACCGCCGGCCCAACGGCACCGGGCCCTACCGGTTGGCGGGTTGGGAGAGCATGCGGGAGATGGTCTTCGAGCGCAACGATAATTTTTACCTGGGTGCGCCCGCGATCCGGTATATCGTCATCCGGCTCTTCTCCGGAATTCCGATTCGATTATACGAATCCGGCGAAATCGACATCGGTTCGGTGTACTGGTACGACGTCCCGCGGGTGAGCGATCCGGAGAATCCCCTCTACGCCGAATTAACCGGCGGAGCCGATATGTGCACGCTGTTCATCGTGTTCGACAACACCCGTCCGCCGTTCGACGACGTGAAGGTCCGCCAGGCGTTCAGCCTGGCCTTCGACCGGCAGCAGTTCGTCAACATCGTTTATGACGGGGCGGCGTTGCCGGCCACCGGCCTGTATCCGCCCGGGATGCCCGGCCGGCGGGAAGGGCTTGAAAACCTGAAATTCGATCCGGCGGCGGCCAAGGCACTGCTTGCGGAATCCCGGTACGCCGCTGATTTTCCGGTCGTATCGATCACGGACGCGGGGTATGGGAGCGCGCTGAGCAGCGACCTTGCGGCGATGGCCGCGATGTGGAAGCAGAACCTGGGCGTAACGATCCGGGTGGAAAACCTGCAGCCGGAAAAATTCTGGGATGAGATCGAAGCCGGGCGACGGGGGCAGATGTGGAGCAGCGCCTGGTGCGCGGATTATCCGGATCCGGAAAACTTCGCCGATGTCCTCTTCCATACCCAGGGGAACGTCAATGAGGGCGGTTTTTCCAATCCGGAATTGGATGCGATCCTGGAAGCCGCGCGGATCGAACCGGACACGCAGAAGCGGATCCTGCTCTACCAGCAGGCGGAGGATATCATCCTGCGGGAAATGCCGGTCCTGTTCACCATCCATATCCTTTCTTACGTGCTGGTGAAACCGTACGTCCAGGGCTACGTCTACACGCCGATCGATATTCCGATCGAGAGATATCTTTCAATCGACGCATCAAAGTTGTAATCGGATTCCAGGTACATATTTTTTAACCACAAATGGCACAAAAAGCACAAATATTTTCTTTGTGCCTTCTGTGCCATTTGTGGATTAAAAAGAATATTACGATGCCATTTGCAGCACGAGCGCTTCCATCGCCGTCTCAAGTTCGATCCGGCCGCTTTTCACCTCGTCGTCGATATCCCGCAGGCGGCGGTACAAATCTTCCAGCGCAGCCAGACGGAAATTCCGCGCCTGCCCGGCAAGCTTCTGGGCGACGTAGGGATGCACCGCGAGCGCCGAAGCCAGTTGCGCGGCGGGCGTGCCGCCGTCGAGCGCCTCGCGCGCGAGGAGCAGCAGCCGAAACTGGCGGACAATCATCGCGAACACGCCGCCGACGTTGCCCTGCTCCATCGTTTTCCGCAGCAGGCGCATGGCGCGCGCGCCGTCGCGGTTGCCGATGCTATCCACCATGTCGAAGATGTTCGAAACCACGCTTTCGGGCGTGAGCGCGGCAATGTCCTCCGGCGTGACCGGCCGCGAGAAGTTGGCATGGGTGAGCAGTTTGACGATCTCTTGCGCCAGCAGGCGCAGATCATCCCCGACGACGGAGGCGAGCATTTGCGCCGCCGGGGGGGTGAATTCCCCGCCTTCGGCCTTGGCGCGCGCAACGATCCAGCCGGGCAGCGCGGATCCTTTCGGCGGGACAAACGCCCGGACAAAAGCCAACGCCGGGTGTTCCTCCGCCCATTTTAAAACCGCGTGGGTCGCCGGGAGGGAATGCCTTTCCACCAGAACCAGCGCGGTCGTGGCCGGGATCTCCGGGAGGAAGCCGAGGAACTCCTTGAGCAGTTCCTTCCGATCGGAAGCGGATCCGGATGCGGAATCCGATTCGTCCGGCGCCTCCCCGGCGGATTTTCCCTTGCGGGTGGAGAGACTGGAGAGGAATCCGTCCAGGAGGACAAGCCGGCGGCGCGCCAGAAAGGGGGCGGTCAGGCTGGCGGCACGGAGCGCGGCAAGCGACAGCCCTTTGGGCTCCATGCGCGTGGTGTTCATCTCGGCCGTGGTCGCGTCGCCGAGTTTGGCGGTCAGCTGGGAGAGAAAATCGCCGATGGCCTGGTCATCTTCGCCGTGCAGGAGGTAGACGACCGGCGGCATAGTGGGGGGCATATCCAGGCATTATAAAAGAGAACCGGGGCGGGAGGAAAAATCCCCGCCCCGGTCTTCCGTGTCAAGGATCGTATCGAATTACTTCCGGCCGAGGAAGGCCAGGAATTTATTCAAGGCCGGGCCGGAGACCATTCCTTCCTCTGGCCAGAACCGTTTTACAAAGGCCTTGTAGAATTCCGGGAACCCGCTCCGGTCCTTGGCGATCTCGCGGGCCTGGATAAGGCCCCATTGGTCGCCTTTGATGGCGCCGAGGACAATGATACCCAGGCCAATGAAAACCCCGCCCCAGATTAACACCCAGGATAGCGGGCTGGGGACGCGGTCGAAACCGACGTCCGCTACCTTCTGCTGCCAGGTGAAGAAGCTGACGGCGATGCCGACGGCGGCGACGGCGATCCCCGCCGCGATGTAAGGATAGAAAACGCGCATGGAACTCTGGCGGACATCCTTTGCCGTCTGGAGATAGTCCTGATACAGCGATTCGATCTCCCGCGCGCTGGGCGGAGCCGGCGGTTTTGCCGCCCGCGAAGTCGGTTTCTTGCGATCGGCCGCTTTCGCCGCGCGTTTAATGACCGCCGCGGATGATTTCGAGGCGGGCGCGGGGGCTTCCGACTGCGTCATCAGGCCGTTGCAGCTCGGGCAGGATCCATCCGGTCTCGGCCAGACGCGCATATGACAGTGCGGGCATGTGGTAATAGGCATGGATTACACCGACTCCAAGGGGGTGTAGATGTGTTTCCGTTTTCGTTGTGACGCCGAACAAATCAGAGGATTTCTTTCAGGGCTTTGACCGGCGCAGCCTTCACCACGCGCCGTTCGGGCTTTGCCGGCACCATCTGCATTTGCTTGGTGAAGGGGTTCATCCGTTCGCGCTCGGGAGTGGCCTTGCGGATCGATACACGGACTTTGATCAATCCCGGGATGGTCACCTCACCGTGAGACTTCAGTTCCTCGGTGACGATCTTCCCCACCGACTCCAGGTAGGCAGCCGCTTCCTTTTTGCTCAGGTTCGTGACCTCGGCAAGCTTCCCAATGAATTCCGCCTTGCTCAATCCTTTAGCCATTGATGGAACTCCTTTCTGATATGCAAGGAATATGGTCGCCCGGGGTTTTTCTCCCTCGTTCTGGGTCAAATGTACGCGATTTTTGCGATTCCCGCAAGTGGGAAGAAAGCCGGAGGAGGGGCGGATGGTAAAATCGGCGGCATGCCGTGGGACATCGTCGGTCATGAAGGCGCGGTCGATCTGTTGCGCAGGGATATCGCCGCCGGGCGCGTCGCCCATGCCTACCTTTTCACCGGCGCCGACGGGATCGGCAAGCGGACCCTGGCGCTGCAAATGGCTCGGGCCGTCAACTGCGAAGCCCCGCCGGCCCCGGGCGACCCATGCGGAAAGTGCCGGGCCTGCACCTTGATCGCCGCGGAGAAGCATCCGGACCTTTTTCTTCTGCGTCCGGAAGGACCCGGCGCCCGAATCCTTGTGGATGCCGCCCGCGAGGTCGTCCATTCGGTGATGTTGAGGCCGATGGAGGCCGCCCGGCGGATTGCCCTGCTTGCGGATTTCCACCGCGCGCTCCCCAACGCGGCCAATGCCCTCCTTAAAACCATTGAAGAACCGCCCCCATCCGCCATGCTCCTCCTCACGGCGGAAAGCGCCGATGAACTGTTACCGACCATCACTTCGCGCTGCCGGGTGATTCCCCTGCGGCCGCTCCCGGAATCCGTCATTTCCCGGGCGTTGCAGGAACGCTGGAAGCTCCCGCCCGGAAGAGCGGAAGTGCTCGCACGGCTATCGGGCGGCAGGCTGGGCTGGGTGATCAACCAGGCTCCATGGGAGGAGGCTGAGACCGGCCGCGGGGAGTTATTTGCTCAATGGCTGGGGATCCTGCGGGGGAACCGCGCGGCGCGGTTCGCCGCCGCCCAGAAAGCGGCCGAGGACCGCGAAGCGCTGCGTTCGGCGCTGCAGAGCTGGGAATCCTTCGGGCACGACCTTTTACTGCGGACCCTTTCGAAGGATGCCGAGCTTACCAACATCGATTTTCTCAATCCGATAAACGAACTCGGAGAACGAATCACTCCGCGGCAGGCACGCCGATGGCTGGCGGCGCTGCGCCGCGCGGAAGAGCAGATCGATCGCAACGCAAACGTCAGACTGGCGCTCGAGGCGGCATTCCTCGACGCGCCGAACGGGTAGGCCGGGGCGGTCTCCAATTCCCGGCATTCCTTCAAGCCGAGGCAGCCGGCAAACCGCCTCGGTTTCGTTAACGCGGTTCCACCACCAGGCGCAATGCGGTCCGTTCCTTCCCGTCGATCACGACATCCACAAAAGACGGGATGCAAATTACATTCAATCCATCCCCCTCGAGAAATGTCCGCGCAATGGCGCAGGCCTTGACCGCCTGGTTTACCGCGCCGGCTCCGATCGCCTGAACTTCCGCGTGCTTGTACTCGCGCATCACCCCGGCGATTGCACCGGCCACCGCGCTGGTTTTGGATTCGGCGGAAACCTTGATGACTTCCATGGCGGCTCCCTTCCCGGGGCGCAGAACTCCCCGCCTGGCAGCGACCTTCCGCGTACCAATAATTGTATAGGAGGGAGGACCCGCGGCGCAACCGGCGGGCGGCACTCCCGGCGCCGGCAAAACGCCGAGGCAACCAAAGACAGGTTGACGGGTTTACCGGAACAGCCGCCGCGCCAACGATGGGAAGATTGGAAAAGGGAACCTTTTACCAGGATGTTGAAATAGGCATTGAAGGTAGTCGAGTAGCGGTTTTTGCGTATCGAGACCACCGGTAATTTAGCGCGGTCTCGCCCTGGTCGGGCTGGGCCAGGGTACGCCCGCAAAGACCACGGGTACCCCGGTTCGACCCGCCGGGGCGGGCTCGAACAGCTTTTTTCAACACCCTGGTAATTGGCTGGAAGTCGGCTTATCCGTGTAATCCGTTACCCCTCCGTGCAATCCGCGGCTGTCACGCTTCCTTGCCCGCCTCCGAATAGGCCGTTATACTGGAGTTAAAGACAGGAAAATATCCGTCGGAGAATCCTTAATGAGCCGAAAAACCATCCTCCTCAGCGCGAGTCTGCTTTTCACCCTGGCCTGCCTGGGAACCGCGACTCCGGTATCCGAGAGCGCCGTGAGAACCGAAGTGGCCCGGCAGCTTACCTCGCTGGCCGCGATGACCCAGGCCGGAGGGACGCCGCTCGGACCAACAGAGAACGGCGGCGGGTCGCCGGGTGCGCTTCCGACGGTCACGCCGACCGTGCCCCCTCCACCTTCGGCCACGCCCACGGTGACCCCGACGATCACGCAAACTCCCTCCCACACCCCGCCGGCCGACGACCCGCGCCTCACGCTGGGAGCGCCCGATTACCGGACGGATTTTCCCGACGCGACCAACTGGTATCTGTATGACGATTCGGATATCCGATTCGCCGTGGTCGATCATAAATTTGTCATGACCGCCAAGAATGCCAACGCCTTCGACGGCTGGACGCTGACCGCATGGAAACTCGCGAACTACTACCTGGAAATGACGGCCACGCCGGACGCCTGTTCCGGCCGCGACCGCTATGGGCTGGTGGTGGGAAGCCCGGGACCGGGGCAAAACCCGAATTATTTGCTGAAGGTTGCCTGCGACGGTTATTATGCTTTTGGTTTCTTCAACAGCACAATCGACAATAAATTTCACTATCTGAAGGACTGGACCAAGAGTGCCTTCATCCTCACCGGTCCGGGCCAGACCAACCGGGTGGGATTCATGGCCGAAGGCACGCACCTTTCGCTGTACGCCAACGGCCATCTCCTGACCGACTTGAGCGAGCCGGCGTTCGGCGAAGGCCGTTTCGGTCTGTTTGTCGGCTCGGTCAACACGCCGAATTTCATTGTTCGTGTCAGCGAAGTGGCGTACTGGGTTCTTCCGTGACGCGAGAGCGATATTCTACCGATTCAGGCGCTTGATGATGTCACGGATTGGAATCCTTCTCGAATGGAAACCGGAAACTTGCCGGCGATCGGCCAGCCGGCCGGTACGCCGGATGGATGCCCGGATGGCCGCCGCCGCTGCGGCGCTCGCGGCGGCGATACTTTCCGCCTGCACGATTGAAATGGTCACGCCGTCGGTCGAGCCCACCCGCACGCCGACCTTCACCCCCGAACTGCCGCTCTCGTCGCTGCTGCCCACGCTGGAGAAAATCCCGACCGAATCGCCGACCATTGCCCCAACCCGGACTCCGGATGCGCTGCGGCCGGAGGAAGCCGACCAGCGGATTTTCTACGATCCCCTGGAAAGCGCCATCACCGGCTGGGGGCTGACTAAAACGGAAACCGGCACCGTCGTCTATTCCGGCGGGATGCTCGTCTTCTCCGTCAATGCGAAGTACACATCCCTGATTTCAATCCTGCCGAGGGATTTTCCCGCCGACATCTACATCGACGTGACGGTTCAATCGATGCTGTGCGGGGAGGAGCTGGATACCTTCGGCATAATTTTCCGCAACGGGCAGGATTACAGTTATCGATATGCGATCACCTGCTTCGGGCAAATGCGGTTCGAACGGATTAAGGGATCCGAGGTGGAAGGCGCCAGCGTCTGGAGGGAGACGCTGGGTCTGCTTAAGGGCGCCCCGGCCACCAACCGGATCGGGGTCCTGATCCGGGGGCAGGTCTTCCGGTTTTTCGTGGGGGGCATTGAGGTGTTTTCCGGGCATGATCCGATGAGCGCCACGGGCGGGATCGGGCTTTTCATCCGGACTGAAAAAGGCACGGTGCTTTCGGTGGGATTTGAAGAAATTTCCATTTACACGCTGACCGAATCCCCAGCCTGACGATCTCCGCAACATTCCAGCGCCGCTCCCATCAGGGAAAAGTTCCATGAAAACCATCGAAGCGATAAATTTAAATCGAGCGTTCAACGGACGGAAAGCGGTCGAGGATGTTTCCTTCTCGGTCGAGGAAGGGGAGATCTTCGGCCTGCTGGGACCCAACGGCGCGGGAAAGACCACCACGATCCGGATGCTGACCGGCCAATTGCGCCCGACGGCCGGCGGAGCCCGTGTGGCGGGATGCGACGTCGTCCGCGAACGGCAGGCGCTGAAATCGCAAATCGGAGTCGTTTTCGAATATCAGAACCTTTACGAACGGATGACGGGCGGGGAAAACCTGTTGTTCGCCGCCCGGTTGTACGGATGCGATCCGGGGCGGGTGCGGGAAATGATGGAAAAGGTCGGGTTGACCGACCGGGCCAAGGATCCGATCCGCAGTTACTCAAACGGCATGAAGCAGCGCCTGCTGATCGCCCGGGCGCTTCTGCACCGGCCGAGGATCCTGTTCCTGGACGAACCGACCAAGGGCTTGGACCCGACCGCATCCCGCCAGATCCGCGACCTGGTGACTGAACTTGCCGCGCAGGGTGTGACGATCCTGCTGACCACGCACTACATGGAAGAGGCTGATCAGCTCTGCCGCCGGGTAGCCTTCTTAAACGAAGGGCGGATCGTGGCGATGGACACGCCGCAGAAGCTGAAGGTCTCGCACGGGCAGCGGCTTGTACGGGCTGTCTTCAAAGACGGCTCGGACAGGACGGTGAGCCTGGATAACCCTGCGGATGGAAAGCAATTGGGCGAATGGGCGGCCCGCGGGGATATCCTCACCGTCCATTCGGCGGAGGCAACCCTCGAGCAGATCTTCATCCGGTTAACCGGGAAAGGATTGGACGAATGAACGCCCGGACGATACTGGCCATCGCCTGGAAGGATATTCTCGACGCCATTAAAAACCGTTATCTGTTGATGAGCCTGATCCTGCCGATCGGCCTTTCGTTTTTGTTCCAGCTGATTTTCGGCGGTGTGGCCAATACCGGGAAGTTCCGGGTGTCGGTTTATGACCCGGGCCATTCCCGGCTGACAGCCCAGTTGCGGGATGTCGAGACGTTAACCCTGGTGGAGGTGGATTCTCTGGACGCCTTGAATGAGGAAGTCGCCGGGGATTCCGTGGGGGGAATTATCATCCCCGCGAATTTCGACGCCGACGTGGATCTGGGGAAACAGCCGGAGTTGACCGTTTACCTTAATATCCGCAAGGCAGGGGGCGAGCTCGCGGTCTTCCGGGATATTGTCTATCAGCAGGTCTGGACGATGCGCGAGGAGGGCGCGCCGGTGCGGTTGGTCTGGACCACAACCGACGTGCCGGAGGATGAAATCGCCGAGAGCGGCATCCGCAAGGAAGGCTTCCGGATGGACTTTTACCTGCTGGTGATGTTCCTGGTGATGTCGCTGACCATGACCGGCAGTTTCGTGGTGCCCCTGCTTCTGGTCGAG